>CAYNDM010000073.1:0-4394 GCA_964395265.1 uncultured Bacteriovoracaceae bacterium | reverse complement strand
ACATTGATCGTCGCAGAAATGAGGCGAAAACGAAAGGAACTGACGATCGCCGGATCGCGGACATCCAGGCCAGTGTATCCAGGATGGTTGTGGATCCGAGCTCGATCAGAGGCGAATCGGATGACTCCGATGCTCAGGCCGCCCTTCGAATCTCGGGCAACTCCTCGTCCACGACAACGACACTCTCTTGCCCGAGGGCTTCACAGAGGGCGCCGAGCAATCCGCCAAAAAGCAGGTGGACAAAAACGAAAGCCAGCACCCAGCCGGCATCCAATCGGGCACCGAAGGCTGGAACATCGCCGGGCAGCCCATCCACAGAACCTCCCGGATGGGGCGCGGCAAACAGGCCGAGCAGAAAAAGCACGGCTGTCGCTTGAACGAACGCCAGTGTCGTCCCGATCCACGGGAATGACAATCGGGCATGCTTGAAAACTCTGGCGTAGACCAAGGCGACAAGCCCGCCATTGACGACATGCCAAGCGAACCCGAGAACGACCGCACCGGCGTGAACTCTCCCGGGGAGGAGCTCACCGAGAGCGCGCTCGAAGCTGAACTCAGTCCACCCCATCAGGCGAAAAACAAAGAGAACAAGGCTCATCGTAGCAGCCGAAACCACTCCGGCGGAAAAGGCCAGCCAGTATGCCTGATCGGACTCGGAAAGCCTGCTTTCCCCCATCCCGAGTAGGCTTCTGCAAAAGCATGGCCGGGTGCGACCCGATGGATGCCTCCTCCAGCGGGTCGCTGATGATCGCCACCTGCTACCCGCGACTCAGTACGACGACTGCGTGGCGTCGGATTCGTTCTTGCAGGCGGTTTTGGGGTTAGTTGAAGTCGAGGAAAACCATTCACCCGAGGTACGGAGCAGCGCCGCGATCGGCCCGGGTCCTGCCAGAGCCAAGGAAGGGAATTCATGACCGAAAAAAAGAAGATCGCCGTATTGGTGGGAAGCCTTCGAAAAGAATCCTTCAACCGAAAAATGGCCAATGCGCTCAAGAGCCTGGCACCAGAATCCCTGCAGCTTGAGATTGTCGAGATCGCGCAACTCTCCTTGTATAACCAGGATCTCGACGACACTCCTCCGAACGAGTGGGTCGAGTTTCGCTCCAAGATCAGAAGCTCCGATGGAGTGCTGTTCGTCACTCCCGAGTACAATCGTTCCGTTCCAGGAGTTTTGAAGAACGCGATCGACATCGGCTCGCGCCCTTACGGCCAAAGCGCATGGGAAGGAAAACCCGGCGCCGTCATCAGCGTTTCGCCTGGAGCGATCGGCGGCTTCGGAGCGAACCACCATCTCAGGCAGTCACTCGTGTTCCTCGATGTCCCCTGCATGCAGCAGCCCGAGGCCTACATCGGTGGAGCGGCCAAGCTCTTTGGCGCCAACGGAGAGATCGAGAATGAGTCGATCCGAAGCTTACTGAAGGATTTCATGGCGTCGTTCTCCGAATGGGTCACGACCCATTCCGAAGCGAGATCCGCGAAAGGCCGCGCGGCCTAAGTTGACGATCCGCATCTTTCGATCAATTCAGCTCGTTGAGAAATCTCTCATCTCAACAGACTCACGAGCCGAAAGATCACGGAGTACTCGATGGAGAAAATCATCTGGGCGGTCGACCCTTACCAAAACGACTTGGGATCGCTGCGTAGCGAAGGGGAGCTCCTGGGACGCTGGTTCGGCAAGCACTCAAAAGCCGCGATCGAGCCTGTCTTCGTCCTGACTCCAGCGGTTTGGCCATTGCCCTCGCGGTATTTTGATGAAGCGCTCCCTCAACTCAAGGACGAGGCCCGAAAGAAACTCGATCATTTCTATTCGTGGCTCGATCTATCCTGGTTTTCCAGACCTACGCTCCTGACTCACCCCTCCGATCATGTGGAGAACGTGGTGCGCACGCTTCTGGATCATGCCACCAAGCGCCGTGCGTCCCTGATTGTCGCGAGAACCCATGCCAGGCGCGGCCTCTCACGAGCCATTTTAGGAAGCGTGGCCGAAACCCTTCTGCTCCGCTCGCCGATCCCCCTGCTCTTTCTCAATCCGAACCACGAACTGTCGGATTTCGCCAGGGGCTCGAGGATCTTGTTTCCCACGGATCTCGACAAACGCTCGGAGAAGGCGTTCAATCAAGTGTTACGGATCGCCAAGGCACGGGGAGCAACCATCGATTTGGTCCACGGCATCAAGAAACCCCGCGCTGACTTCAAGAGGCTCCTCGGAATCAAGAAGACCGCGATCACCGACGAAATCTCCGTTAGGCGGAAGGAAGCGGAACGCCTCAAGGCGCTCGCGGCGAAAGCAGGAGTGCGCCTCCGTTCCCATCTTCTGCGCACCGATCGTTCGGTGGACGAGCTGATCCTGGAACAGGCAAAGCGCCTTCGCCCCGCGCTGATCGCAATGGAGGCGAAATCTGGCGAAGTCAGGTCCGTTTTCGCGGGATCCGCTACCAGGCGAGTCGTCCGGGGCGCTCCCTGCCCTGTCTGGGCGATTCATGCTCGCCCGAGACGGGCTTAAGGACCGGAGCTCGAGGCGTGGGAAAGCCGGCCTTGAGACGCCAAACTCGGGCTACCGGCTTGAAGCGCTGAAGTCAAAGCGCTCTTGATAAACGCTAGATGTGCCCGAGTCAAAGCGGCGAGAGCTTCGGCCACTTCAGGGGAATACCTTGCCGAGTGAGAATTCCCTGGAATTCCTCGAGGAGCTCCTGTTTCTCCCTGACCCCTCGTGGAGGCACCCCCTTCTCGAGGCAAAATGCCGCGAGGAGTCCTGCCGCTTCGCCAACATTCCACTCGACGTGATGGACTCGATACGCCCCATTGGTGATGTGGGTACCTCCCAGGTTCTTCCCTCCCGGCAGGAGAATCTCGACTCGAACGGGAATCAACGAGCCGAGGGGAATCTGAAATGGCCAACATCCGAGATCCAAGTACCCACGGCCGCTCGTACTGGGATGGAGGTCGATCCTGTAGCAGCCGATTCCAACGGAGTCCTTGAAGAACTCGGGGCCGTTGGGCCTCAAAGGATAGGCGATGTGCTGCTCGAGAACGGTGAACTCGGCTCGGATGCGCCGCGATTCCCGAATGTACGGCGCCTGAGCTAGCCCATCGGAAGTCCCACCGACGACGTCCCCGCGCAGCCGAAGGCCGGGATAGCCCTGTTTCCCATCCGGCCTGGGGGCTTCCGTCTGAAGCCAGTAAAGAAGGCTCAGACTGAGCTGGCGAGCGGCATCGACGTTCCTCGCCGCCTCCACCGGATCGGCGCCGCAAATCACGCCGAACCAGTAATCGTTCTGTGGCCAATTGACCACCGTGATATCGCTCGTCGCGAATCCCTCGATGAAGTTCGAGCGATCCATGATTCGCCGGAATTTCCACAAAGGCCAGATGTCTTCGCCATCGAAGAGGCCGCGGGTCACGACCTCGAGGGTCTCCGGCCGCACGGCCTTCCATCCCAGAATGGGGCCAGGCCATCCTCGCGGAACGAAGTCGCGCCATAATTCATACTGCCTGGGCTTGTCGATCGTGTGATCTTCGTCAGGCAAATGGTCCATGGCGAAACACACCGTGATCGCCTGCTGGTCATCGGGGTCGGCCTTTTCGGCCGCATGAGGCTCGTTCGTCTCCGACTGCGCTTCGGCGCCGCGAACGTGCTCGACCTTGGCAAGCTCAAGCAGCTCGCCCTCCGGGGTCGCATCGATGAAAAACGGGGCTTCGATCAAGCAGTCCCGCCCTGATTGAAGCCCTCTTACGATCACCGCCGTGACCCGATCCCCTTGGGTCCAAGCCGAAATGGGCCGATACGGGTGCATGACGAAGAGGCTTCCGTTCAACTGATACGGGGCGAACATCTGATGAAGAACCGCGACCGCCACCCGCGGATCATGGCAAATGCGGCTGACCGACCCATTTCCCGGATTGAGAGCCTCATTTGCTTTCGCGTTTTCGGTGAGCGGAAGATACGCGCGATAATACGCTCTGATCCCGTCCCTGAGCGCGCGATAGCTGGCGGTCGCCCCGAATTCCTCGATCCATGGGTGCTCATCGGGTGGAACGGCTTGGTTCGTGAGCTGCCCCCCAAGCCAATGAGTCGCCTCGGTCAAGATCACCCGCCGCCCAGCTCTCGCCGCAGCCAAAGCGGCCGCGCAAGCGCCGAGTCCGCCACCGATGATCGCAACATCAGCTCTCAATACATCCATAAGAGCATTAAGCCCCCTTCTTCAGTGTGTCGGACCCAAATCTCCTGTCGATGAAATCGAGAAGTAGAGCGTTCGTCTGCCTCGCGCGATCTTTGACTTTCGGCAGCAGGCGCTCGATCTTGGCTCTGATTTCGGCGCGGCTATCCCAAGCCCGGTCGATCTTGGCGATCAATCGCCCTGAATGAACCTCGTGGAGCGGAGGCATGGGCATCT
>CAYNDM010000072.1:0-11065 GCA_964395265.1 uncultured Bacteriovoracaceae bacterium | reverse complement strand
GCAATTCGCGCAGCTACCGTGGAGCATCGCCAACATCGGACTTGGCCTCTACTCGCTGATCGGCCAGCCTCAGTTCTATATTTTCGGCGGGTTCTACAAATGGGTCCAAAGCCGATTGGGCCCTCCGCGATCAGCCGGGCTTCGCACGCTGACGCTCGTTCTATGGGCGCTGACATACGCCGGGCTGGACTGGGTTCTTCCCAAGCTCTTCGTCGACACCCTGGGACACGCATTCTATCGCTCCGAGAATCTTCGGCAGGTCGCCGACCTGGGAGGCGCCCCGCTTCTCACGTTTCTGGTGTTCCTCGTGAATCACGTTCTCTGGGACCTTTACACCGGCTTCAGAAGCCGCGGGGAACCTGGCTCGTGGGTATTCCTTCGAAAGCTGGCCCCCCAGACCATCCTCACCCTGACGCTACTGACCTCAGGCCATATTTATGGCGTGTTTCGCGCCAAGCACATCGAGAAGGTCACGGCGGAAGCCGAGCACAAGGTTCAGATGGCGGTCATTCAGGCCAATATCGGAGACTTTGAAAAGCTGGATGCCGAAAGCGGGTACAGAGAGACCGCACAGCGCATCCTGGGCACCTACTACAGGCTTTCGGACCAGGCCTTGGCTTTGACGCCCAAACCTGAAGCACTCATTTGGCCTGAAACCTCCTACCCTTCCACCTTCAGGACTCCGGACACGATGGACGACCTGGAACGCGACCAGAACCTGGAGAAATGGGTGCGCTCCCGCGACATCCCCCTGCTCTTCGGAGGATACGACCAGGCCAACGGGAAGGACTTCAACGCATTCTTCTTTCTTGGCCCCAAGCCTTACGCAGGAAAAGGCGCCGAGAGCGACTTGCAGGTGTATCGCAAGAACATTCTCCTGCTTTTCGGCGAATACATCCCGGGGATGGAAAGAATCCAGCTTCTCAAGGACGCCTTTCCTCAGATCGGAAACTTCGGCCGAGGGGTCGGCCCGGAAGTCCTCACCGTGCCCGTTGCCCAGGAGAATCTGAAACTGGTTCGCACCGGGCCGATCATCTGCTACGAGGCGCTGTTCCCGAACTACATCCTCGATGCCGCACGCAAAGGAAGTCAGCTCATTCTCAATATCACCAACGACTCCTGGTTCGGACCTTACGGCGAGCCATACCTCCACCTCTCGCTGACTACGTTCAGAAGCATCGAATCGCGCCTGCCTCAGCTTCGAGCGACGAACACCGGGATCTCGGCGCTCATTCTTCCCTCAGGGGAGATCGCCGCCGCGAGCGCGATATTCAAGCCGGAGATCCTGAACGTGAGCGTCCCGATCGTGCCCCCGATCTGGACGCTGATGCTGGCATGGGGAGATTGGTTCGGCACTAGCGCGTTCGTCGTCGGGACGCTGGGGATGCTTCTGCTGGTTTGGCGGGCTCGTCCGTCCATATCCTGATATCCAAGCGTATAAATCTTAAACACCAGAAACTTAAAAACAGTCGCGAAAACATGCCCATCGGCGGCCTCGCCTGCGGCATGCGCCTTGCTTTCCTTCTAGGGCATAGACATCCAAATCGAGAGAGAAACGGGGGTTTTGTGAAACACGCCCAGATCGCAGCATTCATCCTCATCGCAGCCGCTCTGAGCGCTTGCGGAGACGCTTCAAGCTTCCGCAGCAAAGCCCCTAAAGGCGCCTATACGGGCATTGGAGCCTCGAAGGACCCTCTGGTGGCCGACGACGGCGATCCGGAGTTCGACTGCCCTGAAGAGGACAACGTGTTCCCCGACTACGACCGCAATATGGACGGCAGCGGGTTCTACCGAGTTTGCACCCATTCGCAGGCCCCCGCCCGAATCAAGCTCCACGGCAAGACCCATCAGTCCGATACGGTGTGCGCGATCCCCGCGGAGTACATCAATCAGAGCACGATCTACCTGAAGCCCGAGCACCTGGGCGGCCCGTTGATGGTTCGTTGCGCGGAGATCAAGGAAGGCGGTATGGTCTTCGATTTCCCACCCAATACGCGCTTCAACTCGGTATTCGTGGTCGAAGGCCATCAGCGCGACCAAATGCTCGCATGCCTGCCCTACGGCAACTACTACCTCTGTCCCACTTATTCGTTCGGGAAATTTCGCTGATTCGAAGCTTGGCTGATTCGGCGCCGCGGGCGCCCTCAGTGAACCATGCGGGTGGAAACAACCGGCGCCTTCGAGCCGACCTCCTGCTCCCCTTGGCGGTAACGCCCCACCAGCTCGGCGTCCCGCGTGGGGAAAAGATCCAGAATCTCGATCTGCTCGTGATCATCCTCGGTCTCTCGCGCGGCGATGATCATCCAGAAGCCAGGATCCTCGTCCCCGTAATAGCGAATGAAGTGATAGAGCCTGGGGCCGTCTTCCCCTCGCGTGGCCATGCTCCAGACCTCGTCTGGCGCCTCGAGCGTCTCGTTAATGCAAGCCTCGTACAGGTGGTACTCCTCGCCTGGGATATCGTCCGCGCGCCGCTGGTGGCCCATGAGCTGGGCCCTCAATGTCTCTTCGGCGGTCCACTCATCCGCAAGCCCGTCAATCAAATGGCGCCGGTTCTGTGAGGACTCCGTGCGCTCGCGAGTCTCTTGCGACGGACTGGGCTTCTGCCATTCCACGCGCTCGCCCTTGCGGTAATAATCGACCATCGCCGCGTTCTTCGTCGGGAACGCCATGTATAAGAAGCTCGGCTCTCCCCTGAGACACAGGCAGATGCAGACGGACCAGATCGGGCGCGGACCTGGCTGAAACTCCGAGATCAAAGTGTAGCGATAATCGCCATTCAAGGTCTTCTCGCGCCAGACCTCATCGGGCTCCTGGAGCGTGATCCACCTGAGGTGGGAGAATTTCTCGCGCTCCTCACCTGTCAGGTCCGAGTTGGAAAGATGCTTTAAATAAGCCTTTTCAAGGCGCTCGACCTCGGGAGCGAAGTACTCGGTAATGCATTCCTCGGAGCAGAAGACCCTCCCCACTTCCTCCTCGACGAAGAGCGCCCGGTCATCCGTCAACAGATCCTTCGAACAGTGATGGCAGACCTCCTGCGGAACCGTCGATTCGCCGACGGAGCTTGAAGGACGAGCCACGGCTTTCGGTGCCGGCTTCTGAGCGCTCTCAGAGCGCTTCACGGGCCTCCTGCCCGCCTTTCGTCTGTCAGCCTGACTCTTTTTAGTCGACCTGCTCATATCCCGATTGTACCGGTCGGTTCGTCGATACGTCAAATCACCCTGTGTCCGATCCGACACTCAAGAGTTGTCAGCGCCTTCCGCCTTGGCTAATCTGAACTCAAGGGCTCAGGATGAGTCCGCCTGAAACCTGACACCAGGGAATCCAGGGAAGGTGAGTCTTGCCAAACTTTGACCAGAGCCTGCGAGGATCCTCGCGCGACAACCGTGCTCAGTTCGACGGCGAAAGCCCGGAGGCCAGGCACTGATGAGCATCACTCCTTCAGGCCCCAAGGGCCCCATCCCCAAGCACGCCGTCTCGAGTGCTCTCGACAGAAGAGCCCGCCAGGCGGAACAGGAAGCTCAACAGAAGATCGAGCAGGCCAACGAACGAGTGACCCAAGCCCAGCGCGAGTATGATCTACGGCTGGACTCGATGAAGGACGAATACATCCGGCGCTCCGAGAGCGAGGCCGATCGTCAAGCGAATGCGATCGAATCCCAGCGCAACAAGGGCTATGAGGCTATCCTCAATCTGCGAAGACAGCAGGAAGCCGAGATCCGCAGGATCAAGCGCGAAGGCGAGCGCGAGGCGGAAGCGCTGAAGCGATACTATCAATCCGAAGTCCAACGCACGGAAATCGAGGGAGAACAAAAACTCGATCAGCTGCGAACGACAGCGGCCAAGCAGGCGGACTACGAACAGGGCAGTACTAAGTTCATGCTGGACGCGAAACGCGACGAAGGGCGACAGCTGGCGCAGCAAGCCCAGGAGAGGCATCAGTCGGAGATCGCCAAGCTAGAGCAGTCCTTTCAGGAGCGATACGCGCAAAACCGCGAGAACTACCAGCAAGCCGACCAGCAGTCCGAGCTCCGCTTCAAGGGGAATTACGAGACCCACTCGAAAGAGAGAGACAAGATGCTGTCCCGACTCGACAGCATCGCCGCGCAAAAGATCAGGGAAAAGCAGCTGGACTACGGCCAGAAGCTCTCGGCTTATGACGAGCGAAACGAGGACCCGTTCTATCGGATGGTCGCCCTTTCGGCCGAGCTTGAAGACCAAGGCGAGAGCTTCGTGCTCACCGCCAGGATCCCCGAGCATGAGAGAGAGCGGGTGTCGGTCGCGATCCGAGGCAATGAGATCGTCGTCTCAGGCCAGCGCCGCAACGAAGAGAAAGTCGAGATCGAGCCAGGGCGTTTCCGGCAGACCTCCTCGTATCAGTCCTACAGCGAGAGCTTCCCGCTGAACTGGCCAATCGAAGCCCGAGCCATGCGCAAGGAGTTCGAAGGCGAATATCTCGTGGTGACCCTGCCGAAGAAGACGAGCGTTCCCGACTACCAGCCCTATCGGCGCCCTCCCGAGAAGGTCCGAGCCGAGAGGCCCGAGTTCCCGGGCAATCTCCCCAAGCCGCCCAAGACTGACAAAGGCAGCGGCACGATCTCTTGAATTATTTCTTGATGAGCTCCTCGAGCTCCTGAAGCATGAACCGAAGGCGGGCATGCAGATCGTTCAGGCTGTCGAGGTTCTGGCGAAGGCTGGTGAGAGCCTGATTCTGGATCTGGGCTCCCGAAGCGACCGACGCAGGCTTTTGAATCACGCTTCCCACGACCGGGACCTCTTTCGAAGCGACGCGCTTGGCGAGAAGAAGTGCGGGATCATAAGAACGAACCTTGGGACTGGAGGCGGCATCGTAAAGGCTCTCAGCCTTGAGGACCTGCCCGGATGCCGAAGCGGGAATATCGCCCCTGATGATCGCCTGCGGGTCGGACGAAACCGCCGCGTCCTTCCCTTTTCGATAAAGCTGGTAAAGATTCGAATAGACGAAAGTGATCTTCTGGGACTTATCACGGGTGGCTGACATCGACTTCTCCTTGCGCTACATGCTGCTCAACAGGCGGGTTTTCTTCCGCCATTTCCGCTTCCACTCAACTACCTTCTCCAAGAGCCTCTGGGAGGCTTGGGTCAGGCTCATGCGAACCAAGGGTTGCAACGGCACTGAGCAAAACGAGATCGCCCCGCAAAGTCTTTAAATATCAGTAATTTAATCTTGACGGTGGTGCCGCCCCCCCTCCCCACACGCCTGTCCAAGCGTCAAAAAAACAGACACATGTCAGAGCGGACCGGGGCCGCCCGGATCCACCCAGATGGGTTCGACATCGCTCTGGCATTCGAGTTATAATTTCAAGGATATGGCCAAGCTCGATCACCAACAAGCGCTCGAAGCCGTCTATGCTGAGCGGGTCAAAAAACGCGGGAACTACATGTCCGTCCCTACGGCGCTTTTCATCGAGCGAATCGACGTCAACTCCTCCGGCATGGGCCTCCCTGAAGCCGCTTTTTACCTACTCAACGAGAAAGGCGAAGCGGAGCTACTCCGAAAGGCGGATCAGCCTTTCTCGCTTCTGGCGCTGAGCGTTCACGACGAAGTCTGGGTCACCAAGGACGAGTACCCCGCAGTGAAGAAGTACGCCGAGGCGCTCATCCTGACTGCCGCGAGCTCGACCAAGGGACTCCCCGTCGAGGAGCGAATGCAGATCCTTCGCAAATCGGCCATCCTCGTGGTCGAGGACCTGTTCAGCAATCCTTCGCCCGCCAATATCGAGAGAAGCACGAAGGTCGTGAGCTCGTTCGTTTACGTGATGATGAAGGACCCCAAGGCCTATCTTCACCTGGCCAAGCTTTCGAGCCACGACCCCTACCCGCTCCAGCACTCTGGGGGGACTGCGGGCAATAGCATCATCCTGGCCCGCAAGATCGGGATCGACAACGAGAAGGAGCTCCAGGAGGTCGGCATGGCAGGTCTCCTGCATGACATAGGCAAGGTCAAGGTCCGCAAGGAGATCATCAACAAGGACGGTCCGCTCGACGAAACCGAATGGAAAGAGATGCGCGAGCACTCCCAGGCCGGATACGACATTGTGAAAGACAACCCGACGATCAGCGAACGCACGAAGCGCGCGATTCTCGAGCATCACGAGGACAAGAACGGCACGGGATATCCTCAAGGCTTGAAGCACTCGGAGCTCGATATCTTCTCGAAGATCGTTTGCCTGGCGGATGTGTTCAACGCTCTGACCACCAATCGGAGTTACTCGAAAGCGCGATCACCCTTCGACGCTTTTCAGCTAATGAAGGCGAAGCTCGGGCACAAGATCGACGAAGACCTCTTCAAACAGATGGTGATGATCTACGGGGGGAACTTCGAAGGCATCGAGCCGCTGTGATCAGCCCTGCTCGTCTTCTTCTTGTTTCTTTTTGGGTTTGAAGCTCAAGCGCACGTGAAGCTCAAGCTCGTTCTTGGAGAGGATCTCCTGAACGAGATCCTTCGGGTCCACTTTGCCCATCACGCGATCCAAGACATCGTTCGAAAGCCGGGATAGGAATTCATTCTTCGTCTTCGCGGCCGACTCCAAGATCCCCGTCAGGAACTCCTTGGGAAGCTTCAATTCCGAAACCAGGCTTCGCAAGCTCTGCTCTGTCAGGAAGATCGAGCCTACCCCGACGGTCAGGATTTTCTGGACCAGCTCGGTCGCTCTGGATTTCAAGTCATCATTGGCCACTTCTCACGCTCCCTTGGGACTTAGATTGTCTTGGCCCGGCTCTCGAAGCTCTTGATCATCGAGGGCAAGCTCCCCTTGACCAGGCGATTCAAGATGAAGCCCGGGACCGGAAACTTGAAGTCGATCGTAATCCGATACGACGCTTCGCACTTGCCGCTCCCCGCATCCTTGATTTCCCAGGATCCGGAGTTGGCCCGCATGGCGTCGCTTTCGACCAGATCCCAAGTGATGACTCCCTTTTCGAAATCCTCGGTGTGATCGAGCGTGTAGCTGATGTCCTTCATCATCGAGACATGATAGGTCACCCGAGCCTTGCCGGGCCCTTTGCGTTCCACTTCAACCCGGGTGCAGCCCTCGACGAACTGGGGGTAATCCTCATAGCGAGTCACCGCCGCGAAGAGCTTGTCCTTGCTGACTGACAAAGTCTGGGTGAGTTCGGCCTGTGCCATGAATCAATATCTCGGCTTTCTGTCGAAGTGGTGCTCGGCATGAATGAAACGGACCGTGCCGGACTCGGAGCGCATCACCACCGAGTGAGTCATCGCTCCGCCGCTGAAGTACCGCACACCATCCAGCATCGCCCCTTGGGTCACGCCGGTCGCGCAGAACATCACGTTGCCCCGCGCGAGTTCGTCGATCTTGTAAATCTTGTCGCAGTCCTGGATTCCCATCCGGACGGCCCGTGCCTTTTCCTCATCAGTCCGGAACTGCAGGCAGCCCTGGAAGTCCCCTCCCATGCAGCGGAGCGCGGCTGCCGCGATGACGCCTTCAGGCGCCCCTCCGATCCCCATCAGCACATCCACGCCAGTCTCAGGCTTGCACGTCGCGATCGCGGCCGAGACGTCACCATCGCCAATCAACCAGATTCTCGCGCCGGCACTGCGCACCTCCGCGATCAGATCCGCATGCCTTGGACGGTCTAGGATGATCACGGTCAGATCCTCGACCTGGCACTTTTTCTTTTTCGCGATATTGATCAGGTTCTCGGTCGGAGTGGCGGAAAGATCGATCGCGCCGCGAGCCGTGGGGCCCACCGCGATTTTCAGCATGTAGGTGTCGGGCGCGTGAAGAAAGTTGCTCTCTTCAGCGATCGCGATCACTGAGATCGCATTGTTGCCGCCGCGAGCGCAGATCGTCGTCCCTTCAAGCGGATCGAGAGCCAGGTCGAGCTTCGGCCCATCGCCCTTTCCAACCTTCTCACCGATGTAGAGCATGGGGGCCTCGTCGCGCTCTCCCTCGCCGATCACCACTGTTCCGTTGAACTGAACCGAGCCCAAAACGCTTCGCATCGCCTCGACGGCGGCCTGATCGGCGGCTTTTTCCTCACCTCGCCCCATCCAGCGGGCGCTGGCGAGAGCGGCGGCCTCGGTGACTCGGACGAATTCAAGCGCGAAGTTGCGATCCATACAGACCCCCTACTAGGTTGAACGCGGGCTCTCAGCCTGCGGGATACGCTCGTCGTACCTGGACAACCGCATGAGCGCGGCTCAGACTTCGAGCTGACGAGTGCTCCAGCGCTTCAAGTCCTGAGGTAAGTTAGAACTCAGGATGAGGGTTTTTGCAACTTTCAACTTCCCCGTATCCGGCACGAGATCCGGTTGGAGCAGCAGAGTCTCGAAGCGAAATTCGCCCCAAACCTCGCCGCGCTCCTGAGAGGAGTCGACTCGCCCCGTCGAGACCCGATGAGCGTCGTCCCATTGGATGTAGCTCCCCATGAGATACAGGACGAATCGGCTAAATTGACCGTCGACTCTGCGCCAAACCAGAAGATCGGTGCCGGAGCGACCGTGAAACCAAAGCGGACCACCGATCTCCGTATCCACGGGCTTGAGCTCCTGCCCTAACGCGACTGGATCGAAAAACTCCTGTAGCGCGCTAAGAGCCTCCGAGCTCAGCTCCTCGAACTCGCAACCAATCAAATCACTTCCGATGCGTTTGACCCGGGCGACGACGTCAAACTTATGCCGCTTCAGATTCAGTGTCCCTTCGATGCGGCGCCCTAACGGGAAGTGGACCCGATCGTCCGCGTCGAGAATCCTCAGCGCCATGCCACCTTTGGAAAGGTCAAAGACGGAGAAGATCTTGCCGCTGTCTTTGTATCGAAACTGCTCACTCGTCAGATTGATCCGCGCAAGCCGCCTCTTCTCGACTGTGGTACTAGAGACGACTTCGAGGCTGGGGGACTTCAGGGTCATTCGAGGACTCTCCTTGTTCTCGTGCCTTAGGCTCCTGGTTAGATTCTATGTAGGATCGCATGCGCCGCCCCGTTACGCCAAATACTATCTCGGCTCCTCTCTCGATGACGAACGCCGGAGGCCAGGCGGTTCCTTTGACGTCGCCCCCCAGGTAAACCAGGGTTCCCTGATCCCCCTTGGGCTCGAAGAGCACGTGCCCGGTCATTCCCTTGAAATGCCCGTCGACGATGCGGAAAAAGATCCAGTTGTCCGAACGCTCCTCGAAAACCACCGTGGACTGAAGGACGAATTTCCAGATCCCTCCGACCAGCTTGAGCGTATTGGTTTTCTTGTCCAGTTCCGCGCTCTGCACGTACGGGATCATCTTCGCGTACAGCTCATAGTCGGTGAGGATCTCGCGGGCGCGACGATGGGTGCTTCTCACCAGCATCGACGCGTAAAAACGGTAGTGCTTGAGCTCGTCGCGAATCGTCTCGAGCTTGCCATGGGCCATGATCTCCCGGTTTTTCATGGCCCGATCATAGACCTCAGTCTTAAGCAGCTTCTCGATCGGGGGCGGTGGTGTAGGCTGTGGCGTCGGACGAGGAGCGGACGCCGTTGTTTCCGATTGGGGCGGCTGGGATGGCGCCGGCGACGCCTGACGAGCCGATGCGACACCCCCCCCGATCGACGAAAGGAAGAGCAACGGAAGACCGATAAAAACCCACGAAACTCGGAGAGGGATCGAGCGACTCACCTGATCGATCATACGGGAATATCCGCTGGACAAACAACCCTGCCGCCCAATAACTTCAAAGCAGTGACGCAGGAGAAGCCACCCAACACGACTCAGGATCCCATCGCCCCTCATGATGATATGAGGTTTACCACCACGCCGAACCTCCTGACCCTCGTCAGGATGGCGTTCGTGCCCGTGGTCGTGGGGATCTTGTTTCTCCGGGATCCCTTCTGGGACTTGATCGCTGCCCTGGTCTTTGCGGCAGCCAGCATCACCGACTACTTCGACGGATATCTGGCGCGGACCCAGAAAAGCGAGACCGTTTACGGAAAGCTTCTCGATCCGCTCGCGGACAAGTTCCTCGTGGTCTCTTCGTTGGTCGCTCTTCAGGAGCTCGAGAGGATTCATCCGGTCATCGTCATGGTCCTGATCTGCCGTGAGCTCGCCATCACCGGCCTACGCGCCTTGGCGAGCGCAGAGGGAGTGGTGATCGGGGCGTCGCCTACGGCGAAGTGGAAAACCGCAACTCAGATGGTCGCCATCCCGTTCCTGATGGTGAAGCAAGGGCTCTGGGGTATTCCGCTTTTCAGGATCGGAGAATGGCTGCTCTATATCTCGCTCGCCATCAGCCTTTGGTCGGCCAAGGATTACATCGTGGATTTCTTTCGGGCGGCCAAAGAGCAAAGAAAGCGCAAAGCCCGGGAGCGAAGACTGGCCCGCGAAGCGCGAATCGCCGCCCGATCGGCAAGAATCGAAGCGCGAGCGAAAAAGCAGAGCGCTCCCCCGCCGGCCCAAAGCCCAAAACCCTAAGACCGAGGCGCCTCCCAGGGGACATCCGGATGCCCGGCTTCATGATTGGCCAACCGGGCACAGACGAAAAGATAGTCGCTCAGACGGTTGATGTACTGAAGCACTTCGGGACGCAGCTCCTCTTCTTGATGAAGCGAGACGATCCCGCGCTCCGCCCGCCGCGAAACCGTTCTGGCCAGATGCAGCCAGGCAGAGGCCACGCTTCCTCCCGGGAGAATAAACGCCCTCAAAGGCTGGAGCTTTTTTTCCATCTCATCGATCTCGCGCTCGAGCGCGTGGATCTGTTCGCTTCCGACCAGGCGAATCCCAGTGGACTTGCCGCCTGGCGTCGCCAACTCGGCCCCAAGCTGAAAAAGCTCGGACTGAACTCTCTGAAGGGATCCTTCCAAGGATTGAGGAAGGCGTTTCTCGGCAATGGCCAGCCCCAGGACAGCGTTCAGCTCGTCCAAGTTCCCATACGCATCGATCCGCACATGATCCTTGGAGACCCTCGCTCCTCCAAAAAGCCCAGTTTCGCCCGCATCTCCCTTTTTAGTGTAGATCTTCATCAGGGCTTCTTAGCATTTCGGGAGCCTTCAAAAACCTCCCTCTTGACCCAGCTCTGGAGTCTGGGTAGAAGAGGATCT
>CAYNDM010000071.1:8142-11094 GCA_964395265.1 uncultured Bacteriovoracaceae bacterium | reverse complement strand
CTTAGAAGCTGATTGACCCCGTCTCGGATTCCCAACACGGGCCTTTCGGGAACGCGCAAGGGGGCGAGGCCCGGAACTTTCACTTTTCCAACCGCCGATCGTAGGCGCTTCTCGGCCAGGTTCCGGATTCCTTCGAGGGTCCACTCGTCCGGCGCCGGGATGACTTCGGGATTCGAGCTTCCCCAGAGATAGACGGGCAGCAAAGTGATCTCGCATCCGGCGCTCAAGAGAGTGCGCACCGCCCAAGCCGCGGCACGTATCGAGGCGGGGGATTTTTCGAGAGGGTCGACCGCCCAAAGGATGGTTCGTTTCGAGGCGGCGGGCGTCATCAGGCTCATTTGGATTCTCCTTTGAGCTGGCCGTGAAGCAAAGCATTGGCCAGGTATTTTCCGAAGGAAATCAATTCTTACCGGACCGCGATCTCTCCGGGATGAGTCAGTCTGATTCAAACCATGGGAAGAAATGTCTCATGCAAGCGTAGCGCTCGAAGGCGAGGAACCTTGGGACGTCTCCAGGGTGAACCTGCCGAAGACCCTGGAACGTCCTCATCCCAGCCGATCGCGAGCTTGCCAACGACTGGGACATTCTCAGTCACTCTCGTAGACAAGACGTCCCAGAAAACTGGCGCTTTCGCGTTATGTGCGTTCTGACGCAGGCACGAAGCATGCTCTTCTGAAAACGCTTGAACACGTTGGGTGAGCTTGAGTTGAAGCCGGAGGATCGCTCACCAAACTTTCCCAAGGGGGTCTGATGCGCCGGTACATTCGTTGGTTCGAGGAGGTCTCGATTCATGACATTCCGCTGGTGGGAGGAAAGAATGCTTCGCTGGGAGAGATGGTTCAGGCGCTTGGGCCGAAGGGAATTCGAATTCCGCCCGGATTCGCCGTGACGGCGGATGCGTTCAGTACTCTTTTCGAGGAGGGGAACCTTTCCTCGAAGATTTACCCGCTTCTGAGCGGCCTCGACACTCGGGACGTCAACCGTCTCGCTCAGGTGGGACGAGAGGCAAGAGCCCTGGTTCGAAAAGCTGGTCTTCCCGATTCAGTCCGAGACGAGATCCGAATGGCGTACCAGGAGCTCTGCCGGCGCACGGGAGTTAACGAACTCGACGTCGCGGTCCGCTCCTCGGCGACCGCAGAAGATCTGCCCGATGCTTCCTTCGCGGGCCAGCAGGAGACGTTCCTGAATATCCGCGGCGAGGATGCGCTGCTTGAAGCTTGCCTGAACTGCTTCGCGTCGCTTTTCACGGACCGCGCGATCAGTTACCGGGTCAATAAGGGATTCGATCATGCGAAGGTCAGGCTTTCGATCGGGGTCCAGCAGATGGTCAGGTCGGACCTCGGGGCTTCAGGAGTGATCTTCACGCTCGATACGGAGTCAGGGGCCAGGAACGTGGTGCTGGTGACCAGCGCGTACGGATTGGGCGAGAACATCGTTGGAGGAAAGGTGGATCCGGATGAGTTCCTGGTCCTCAAGCCAGTCCTTGAGAGCGCGGAGGTCCCGATCCTGAGAAGAAAACTCGGGGCCAAGCAGCTCAGGATGGTGTACTCGGGCCATGGGACCCGGACCACTCGAAACATCGAAGTATCGAAGGCCGATCGCGCGCGACTTTCGATCACCGACGACGCCGTCATCACGCTGGCCAAATGGGCGTGCGAGATTGAGCGGTATTATTCCGATCTGAACGGCAGAGAATCCCCCATGGACATCGAATGGGGCCAAGATGGGCGAACGGGTGAGGTCTTCATCCTGCAGGCCCGTCCCGAGACGGTCCACGCAGGACAGGCTTCGCTGCAGACCGAGGTCTATTCCCTGCGAAATCGCTCGAAGGTGCTGCTGAGCGGTCGTGCTGTGGGAAGCAAGATCGGAGGGGGCGCGGTCAGGGTGATTCGCGACGTATCCGAGCTGGGAAAGTTTCGTGAAGGCGAGGTCCTCGTCGCCGACATGACCGATCCTGATTGGGAGCCGGTCATGAAGAAGGCCTCGGCGATCGTCACCAACCGCGGTGGCAGGACCTGTCATGCCGCGATCGTGAGCCGCGAGCACGGAGTGCCTTGCCTGGTTGGGACCGGGAACGCGACCGAGATCCTCGAGAATGGCCAGGCGGTCACGGTCAGCTGCGCGGAGGGCGACGAGGGTTACGTGTACCAGGGGCTCCTTCCGTTCAAGCGGGAACGGGTCGATTGGAGGTCCCTCGGAACGCCGCTTACCCACATCTTGGTGAATCTCGGGAATCCGGCTCAGGCGTTGAAAACGGCGTTGCTTCCGGTCGAGGGAGTGGGGCTTGCCAGGATCGAGTTCATCATCAGCGAGTCGGTGCGAATCCATCCAATGGCGCTCGCGCACCTGGATCAAGTGAAGGATGAGGGAGAGCGCCGGAAGATACTCGAGGTCCTGGGAGATCGCGCATCCGATCCGGAGAGCTATTTCGTCGAGAAGCTCGCCGAAGGAGTCGGGATGTTGGCGGGAGCTTTCTACCCGAGGCCCGTGGTCGTGCGCCTCTCCGACTTCAAGACCAACGAATACGCATCGCTCCTTGGTGGAAAGCAGTTCGAACCGGCCGAGGAGAATCCGATGATCGGTTTTCGAGGCGCGTCCCGGTATTACGACCCTAGGTACCGAGACGGATTCGCTTTGGAGTGCAGAGCACTGAAATGGGTCCGCGAGAAGATGGGACTGGTCAACGTGAAGGTCATGGTTCCGTTCTGCAGGACCCCCGAAGAGGGGAGGAAGGTCCTTCAGGAAATGGAAAAAAATGGACTCGTGCGCGGGAGAGACGGCTTGGAAGTCTATGTGATGTCCGAGCTTCCAGCCAATGTCCTGCGGGCGGATGAGTTCGCGCAGGTCTTCGACGGGTTCTCCATCGGATCGAATGACCTCACGCAAATGGTACTGGGAGTGGATCGCGACTCGGATGTGATTCACCATCTTTTCGACGAGCGCGATCCATCG
>CAYNDM010000071.1:0-8132 GCA_964395265.1 uncultured Bacteriovoracaceae bacterium | reverse complement strand
ATCGGTTTTGAGAATGCTAGAGATGGCCATCCAATCGGCAAAGAAGGCCGCGCGGCCGATCGGGATCTGCGGGCAGGCGCCGAGCGACTATCCCGAGATCGCCGGATATTTGGTGAACGCCGGAATCACATCGATCTCGGTCACGCCGGATGCCGTGCTCAGGACCATTCAGACCGTCTTGGACGAGGAGAAGAAAGCGGGTCTTCGTTCCGCGGGTCATCCGCCGCTTGGACTGAGAGCGGCTTCGGGTGGCGACGCGGAATAGGGCCTGCGCGCGGGCTTGAGGATGTACCCTTCGCGATAGACGGTGTGGATCGCATGGTCGGCGCCCCATAGCTTCTTGCGGAGGGCGACGATGTGAGGATCGAGGGCCCTGGCCGGGACGTTCTCCTGGGCCCACACGGCTTCGGTGATCTGCGCGCGTGTTCGCAGCTTCCCTTGGTTCCGCATCAAGTACGCGAGCAGGTTGAACTCGAGCTGGGTCAACGTGACCTCGCGACCGGCGACCAGCACGGACATGCTGTCCCGATCCAGCTCGATGTTTCCGCAGACCAGCCGGGTGGACCGGGCTTCATCGGCGTGTTCCCCGGGTCTCTCGACCATGCGCTCGATCTTGGCCCGGATCCTGGTCAGGAGCTCCTCAGGGTCAAAGGGTTTCGAAATATAATCATCCGCGCCCGCCTTGAATGCTTTGACCCGGGCGTCGGTTTTTGTAAGAGCGCTTAGCACGATGACCGGGATCGAGTGGGTTTTCGGAGAGCTTCGCAAAGCTTCGCAGGTCTTGATTCCGTCCAATCGGGGCATCAGGGTGTCCAGCAGGATCAGGCTAGGGGGATCGAGTTCCGCCTGGACGAGGCATTCGACGCCGTCGGCGGCGAGCAGGGTTTCGTACTCAGAGGCCAGGATCTGCGCGATCGAGTCTCGAATCACGGGGTCGTCTTCGACCACCATGACCTTGTGACGGCGGGTCATGATTCTAATCATAATTCAGGCGTGAATAATTGAAACCCAATATCGTTATCGCGGGCACTCTTGCCCTACGAATGGGAGAGCGGCATCCCGGCGAGGGCTCACGCGGCGGATCTTAGCTTCATCCGCGAAAGAATTTCTGGAGCAATGCGATCCAGCGGCAGAATCTTGTCGATAGCGTCAAGATCCACCGCGGCTTTGGGCATCCCGTAGACCACGCAGCTCGCTTCGTCCTGGGCGATGTTGAAGCTTCCTGCTTTGCGCATGGCCAACAACCCCTCGGCTCCATCCCGACCCATCCCGGTCAGCACCACGCCGACCGCGTTCGCGCCTGCGTACTTCGCCACCGACTTCATCAGGTAGTCTGCCGCGGGGCGAACACCGTGAAGCAACGGCTCCTGATGAAGCTTCACGTAGTAATAGGCGCCGCTTCGGATCAGCTCCATGTGAAAATTTCCTGGCGCCAGGAGCACTCGTCCCGGCGTGGCGCGATCTCCGTCCTCGGCCTCCTTGACCTCGAAGCGACAGTAGTTCTGAAGCTGGCTGGCGAAGGTGCGGGTGAAGACCGGTGGCATGTGCTGCACGATCACGGTGCCCGGGATATCCGCTGGCAACGAAGGCAGCAGGACCCGGAGCGCTTCCGTCCCCCCGGTCGAGGAGGCGATAGCCAGGATCTGCTCGGTGGTCCTCGCGAGCGAACTCGTTCTGCGGCTCGAGACAGGATCGGCAGCCGCGCTCGACGTCGCTTGGGAGCGACTGAGGAGGCGGGCTTTTGCGGCCCACTTGACCTTCTCGATCACCTCTTGCCCCATGGCCTGAAGCGATCTGCTGACGTCGAGCGAAGGCTTGGTCAGGACATCGATCGCTCCTGCTTCGAGCGCCTTGAGCGCCATCTCGGATCCTTGGGCCGACAAGCTGCTGATGATGACGGTCCGGGTAGGGAAGTACTTCATGACCTTGGTCAAAAAGGTTACGCCGTCCATCTTCGGCATCTCGATGTCCAAAGTCATCACATCCGGCCTCAGGGCTACCAGCTTCTCGCGCGCGACGTAGGGATCCGGGGCCGTGCCGACCACCTCGATTTGCGGATCCTGGGAGAGAATCTTGCTCAGGAGATTGCGGATGACCGAGGAGTCGTCAACCACCAGAACGCGAATGCGCTTGCCCGGGTCGCTCATTCTTACCTCGCGATCCTGCCCGATCCCTGCTTGCGGTAGACTGAAGGAGCGACGGCCGCGGCTAGTCCGGGAGTCATCGCTCCCGCCTCGGAGTGGCCGAGGAAGAGCAGTCCTCCCTCGCCCAGAGTGGACACCAGCTTGCGGACGACTTGGTTCGCAAGCTGCGTTTCGAAGTAGATCAGCACGTTCCTGCAGAAAACGATGTCGAATGGGTGCTTGAAGGGGTAAGATTCCTGCGCCAAGTTGAGCGGTGCAAATCGGATCATCTTTCTCAGGCTGGGGCTGATCTGCAGAAGTCCTGGGTTTCCTTCGAGCGGACGCAGGTATTTTTGACGGTACAAGGGCGGCATACTGTTCGCCTCATGCTCGGTATACATTCCTCGGCACGCCGCCCGCAACGACTTCTCGTCGATGTCGGTCGCAAGGAACTTGATGTCCCAGCTGAGCGGATTGGGAAGCGACTCAAGCAGCGTGATGGCGATCGAATACGGTTCCTGCCCTGTGCTTGCGGCTGCGCACCAGACTCGAAGCTCCCGAGGCGAGCTCGCAGTCTTCTTCTCGATCAGCTTCGGAATTTCCTGCTTCAGGACCGAGAAGTGCTGATCCTCTCGGAAAAAGTGGGTGGTATGAGTCGTCATCGAGGCGACGAAGCTCTGGATGGCGAAACGATCGCCCGATGCGAGGATCCGCGCGAGCCCGGCATAGCCTTCGATCCTGTTCTCCTGAAGGAAGCCGTGGAGCCGCGTCGCCATGAGACAGAGATTCTTCTGGTTCTCGGGCAGCTCGATTCCCGTCAGTTCCTTCAGGATCCGGCTGAGCGATCGAAATCCCGTCAAGTCCGATTGGAGCGAGAGATAGAGCTTCTGGCCGGCTTGGAGGTGGTCGCCGCCGGCGCTGAATGAAAGTGCTCTCTTCAAGCCCATGCGGCCTCCGGGATGGCTTCTTCGCTACGGGTGGCTTCGGAGACGGCTTGCTCGCAGCCGGCCAAAAGGGTGGCCGGATCCAAGACCAACGCGACTGTTCCATCGCCAAGAATCGCGGCCCCGGAGAGTCCCGCGACACGTGAGAAGCCTTTACTGAGCGGCTTGAGAACGACCTGAGTCTGGCCGATCACCCGTTCGGTCTCGAGCGCGACGACTTTCCCGTTGGTTTCGACGAGAGCGGCCATCCTGCCGTTGTAGGTCGAGTCCTCCATGTCGGACTCCAGGCGGCGCCGGTTGAGGATCCGCTTGAGAGGGAGGATCGGGTAGATCCGGTCCCGATGGTGAAGCGAGGCCGTCCCCGTGCCAGTATTCGCGAGGATCATCGACGAGTCGCTCAGATGCACCAGCTCCCTGATCGAATCCATGGGGATGACGTAGGGGCGCCCGCCGATCTGAACGGCCAGCCCGTCCGCAATCGAGGTGGGGAGGGGGATTGAGATAGTGATGCAGGTCCCGTTGCCTAGCTTAGAATCGATCGAGATGGTGCCTTTGAGCTTCTCGATATTGGATTTGACCACGTCCATCCCCACGCCGCGGCCAGAGAGCTCAGTGACCTGTTCGGCCGTGGAGAACCCGGGGAGGAAGATGAGATCGAAGACCCGGCTATCCTCCATGCGCTCCGGAGACTCGCCTGGGGGGAGAAGTCCTCGGTCCAACGCTTTTTTCAGGACTTTCTCGCGATCGATCCCTCCGCCGTCGTCCCGGATCTGGATCAGGATGCGGCCTCCCTCCATGCGTGCCGAAAGGAGGATCGTGCCCCGCTCGGCTTTGCCCAGGGAACGCCGCCGCTCGGCTGGTTCGATTCCGTGGTCCAGCGAGTTTCGGGCGATGTGCATCAAGGGATCGCTGAGGAGCTCCACCATCGTCCGATCAATCTCCGTCTCTTCGCCATCCATGACGAATTCGATGGGTTTGCCCAGTTTGACTGACAGGTCGCGGACGATCCGTTGGGTCTTCAGGAACAGAGACTTCAGCGGTGTCATTCTCAGCCCCAGAGTCTTGTCCTGAAGCTCACGGATCGTCTTGTCCATGAGCGAGACGATCGAGTTCAAGCGTTGATCGGCGAGATAGTCGGAACACTGATTGATCAATTGGCTCTTGATGACCACGAGCTCTCCGACCAGATTGAGAACGGACTCCACGCGTCCGGCGTCCACTTTGATGACTGAGTCCACCGAGTCGGATGCCGGGAGCTCGGTTTTTTTTGCCGATGCCGGCTTGCTCGCGCTCATGGCGGGCGCGCTGGGCTCTGGCTTGGGAAGACTTGCCTGCGCGGCAGAGGCCATGGCCTGCCAGAGCTTCTCGTCATCCGCATCCGTGATGTCAATTGCGCCCGAGGCTCCAGTCGCGTCCAAGCTCCCGGGCGTAATCGTGGTTCCGGGGGCGTCGGTTACCTCAGTCGCGTCCAAGCCTCCGGCCGCATCGGGTTGCGGTCGGGGGACTTCTTGCGTCAGCCGCTGGGTCAGAGCGACGATCTCGTTTCGGAGCTCGGTCACGTCCCAAGGCGCGGGATCCTTTCGCTTGAGCATGTGAACGCGCTCTTTGAACGCGTCCCCGGCTCTCAAGAGTAGAGAAACCGATGTGTTGTCCACTCGTTCAGGATGGGCCCGAAGAATCGATAGGCAATCTTCGACGGCATGGGCAAAACCTGCCAGGTCGTCGAATCCAACGGCAGTGCCGGCGCCTTTCAGCGAGTGGGCGAGCCTGAAGATCTGCGCCAGCTCATTGGCGCGAAGTTCCGGCTTCTCAAGCTTGAGATAACTCTCTTCGCACTGTTCGATGAGGAAAATCGCCTCATCCAGGAAGTCCTTACGGAGCTCTTCCAAAAAGTCGTCGTCCATTTCGCCTCCGTTGGTACTCCCTTCTCGACCGAATTCCTGCCGGGCTTAAGATTCAATTCAGAGTATCTCAATATCGAACTCATATTCTCTCAAGGTTCTCTTAAGAACCTCCGAAGCGCCTTTGACTTTGAAAAATCGAAACATCAAACCAAGGAACTTGATTGAATATGCCTCCCGCTTCAATGAAGAAGGGTATTGCCATCATTACGTTCATCGTATCGTTTGGTGGAAGTTCAGCGCCTGCGTCATCCTTTCCTGGGACGCCCCCTGCCGTCTTGCAGGCGTTTCAATCGATCCAAAGCGGAAGCGTCCGCTTTAGATCCAAACATCAGTCTGAGGATTTCACGAAGTCACCGCTCACCGCGATGGTTCTGTCCTGCGCGGGTCAGTGGACCTCTCCTGAGACGCTTTTCGATCAACCTTCGGGGAGTCTCTTTGTGATTCGAAGCGCCACGACCTCCCCGGGCGAAGCCGAGGTAGCGACGCTCGAGAAGGCGATCAAGGACCGGGGCGCGCCGCTGCTCATCGTGCTCATGGGAGACGAGTGTTCGCCACGGAAGAGCGATCCAAAGAATCAGGGCGTCGTCGTGACCAAAAAGATTCTCGAGCGCTCGAAGTTTATCCGAGATGCGGTTTCGTCCGGGAAGCTGGGTTTGATGCAGGCGTTCTATGAGACCCGAACCGGCCGCGTCCTGTTCTGGGGCCTTGGAGATGGACCGTCGCTGGCGAAGACCGTCGGTTCGCGCGTCGTCGCGGGAAGCAAGAGCGAGGACAAGACCCAGGCGAAGCGCTCGAAGTCAGGAAAAAAAGACCAGAAGAAGCTTGAATCATCTCAGCCGTCCGGCTGGGCATGGAGTCGTTAACATCGCAGTCTTTCAATGGAGAGGAAAATGAAATCAGTGGGAAATTGGTTCAGTGGTTTGCGTGGTCGACTGTTGGTGATGATTGCCCTTCCAGCTTTGTTGCTGGGGGCAGTCGTGTACGTTTCGATGAACGGCTTGGATACGGTGGCGCAGAGTCTCCGTACCGCGACCGAAGTTCGAGCCGAGAACATCACTTATGCGGGAGAGATGGATGCCGGTCTGAACGCGACCTTCAGGTGGATGTGGGCGGTTTACGAAGAGCGCGACGATCTGGAGACCCGTAAGCGCCTTCTCGCCAAAGCCACCGAGGAGTTCGGCCGCTTCGAGAACGCCTACCTCACGTACAGCAAGATCCCGAAATATGAAAAGATGGTCGAGATGAGCCGACCCATCGACGAGAACTTCGCGGCCATGAAAGAAACTTCGATGGAGATCCTGGCTCTGCTGGGCAAGCATGATCCGAAAAGCAACGACGAAGCCAAGCGCCTGATGGTCACCCGGTTGAGAAGTTCGCTGGGGCCTATCTCCAAGGCGATCGATGATATGCGCCCGGTCCGCCGCGATCTCATCAAAGCGGATACCGAACGTGACATCGAAGTCGGCAAGCGAGTCCAAGCCACGGTCCAATGGGTGAGCGTGGGCGGCGTGATTCTCTTGATCCTCGTCGGCTTCATGACGGCTTCGCGCCTTGCCAACGTTCTCGCGCGGGTGACTAGCCAGATCTCCGAAGCAGGCACCCAGGTCGCGGCCGCCAGCTCGCAGCTCTCCGCGGCGAGCCAGCAGGTTTCGTCCGGATCGACGGAGGCGGCGAGCTCCCTTGCCGAGACCGTCTCTTCGATCGAGGAGCTCTCGAGCATGGTGAAGCTCAACGCCGACAACGCTAAGCAGGCGGCGGGTTTGGCGCAGACCAGCAGCCAATCGGCCGAGGAAGGTGAGAGCGAGATCAAGAATCTCCTCCAGTCCATGTCCGAGATCTCCCAGAGTTCGAAGAAGATCGAGGAGATCATCAACGTCATCGACGATATCGCGTTCCAGACCAATCTTCTGGCTCTGAACGCCGCAGTCGAGGCGGCGCGGGCCGGAGAGCAGGGAAAGGGGTTCGCGGTCGTTGCCGAAGCGGTGCGGAATCTCGCGCAGAGAAGCGCTTCAGCGGCCAAGGACATCACGCTCCTCATCAAGGACAGCGTGACCAAGATCGAGCGCGGGACGAAGATCGCCGACACCAGTGGTAGCGTTCTCAAGAACATCGTCGGTTCGATCAAGAAGGTGTCCGACCTGAATACCGAGATCGCTTCGGCGAGCGCGGAGCAGGCCAACGGCATCTCCCAGATCAGCAAGGCCATGAACGAGCTCGACACCTCAACGCAGCAAAATGCTTCGGCCGCCGAGGAAGTCGCTGCTTCGTCCGAGGAAATGTCCAGCCAGGCCGTCGTGCTTCAGAACCTGGTGACCGAGCTGACGGCGGTGGTCGAAGGCGGAGGAAAATTCAAAGCGGTCCAGAGCCACTCCATCCGAGCCATCACCGGGGCGGCGACTACTCATGCGCGCGCGAACGGCAGCCGTCCCTCGCTGGTGAGCCACGCCGGCGGCAAAGCAGGAGAGCGCCCCCAGAACGTCATTCCATTCGATGGCGAAGAGCAGTTCGATCGCGTAGGCACCACGGAGGGCTTCTAAAATGGAGGGCGCAACCCACTCGAAGGGTACTGGCACCGCAGAGCCGGGCCAGTATCTGACCTTCATGTTGAAGTCACAGTCTTATGGGGTGCCGATTGCCACGGTGCGCGAGATCAATCGCGTGACCGAGATCACGCCGGTGCCCCAGACTCCAGGCTTCGTGGCCGGTGTCATGAACCTTCGCGGCAAAGTGGTCCCGGTCGTCGATCTGCGCCTCAAGCTGGGCGTGGAGGCATCGACCCATACTAGGCAGACCTGCATCATCGTGATAGAAGCAGATACTGGCCAAGTCGGAATGATTGTCGATTCAGTCAGCGCCGTGGTCGATCTCAAACAGGATCAGATCGAGCCCGCTCCGGTTCTCGGAGAGCATGAGCGAATGGGTTTCGTGATGGGAATGGGTAAGGTTGAAGACGGCGTGCTGGTGCTGGTCGACATCGTGCGGGTTCTTTCGCGCGAAGAACTGGCTGGAGTCGCGCGTCTCGGCGTCTCTCATCGCGATGCCGCTTAAGAAAAGGAGCGTCTGTGAGGAAACACGGTAAAAAGGCAGGTGCGGGAGCTCTGGTGCTGCTTTTTGGCGCGGCTTCGGTGGCGGGAGTGAACGCGAGAGCGGAGGAGGAGGTC
>CAYNDM010000070.1:2940-11151 GCA_964395265.1 uncultured Bacteriovoracaceae bacterium | reverse complement strand
GGGTCGCGCTCGATACGGTAGCCCAGATCGAGACGTTCCTGCTGACTCGCAACTATGAGGGCTTCATGAAGCACACTCGACTGAAAGGGCGAGCGGTGTACTCATGATTCTGGTTCTCTTGGGCCCGCCAGGTTCGGGCAAGGGCACGCAAGCCAAGCGGCTCACGGCTGAAAAAGGCTGGCCCCAGCTCTCAACCGGTGACATGTTGCGCTCGGCGATTGCCCAGGGAACCCAGTTGGGGCTCGAGGCCAAGTCCTATATGGACAAAGGAGCGCTGGTGCCCGATGAGGTGGTCATCGGTCTCATCCGAGAGCGCATGAATGCTTCTGACGCCAAGGGAGGCTTCATCTTGGACGGGTTTCCGAGGACGATTCCGCAGGCTGAAGCTCTCGACGGGATGCTTGCTTCGCAAGGCCGCCAGGTCGATGGCGCGGTCCTGTTTGAAATCCCAGACTCGGAGTTGGTTCGCCGCCTCTCTGGGCGCAGGACCTGCTCGAAGTGCGGCACGATGTTCCACATTGAGACCTCCAAGCCCAAGAAAGAAGGAATCTGCGATGTGTGCGGCGGTACATTGATTCAACGGGATGATGACCAGCCTCAGGTCATTCAGAACCGTCTGAGCGTGTATCATCAGCAAACCGCGCCTGTTGCAGACTACTACCGCAACCAGAATAAGCTTCATCAAATCACCGCTACTGAATCTCCGGAGCAGGTGAGTCGCTCGCTCGGCCGCGCTATTGGTCAATAGGCCGGGAGAGTGACGAAATGATTTCTATCAAATCAGAAAGAGAACTCGCCCAGATGCGAACCAGTTGCCGCATCGTGGGACAGATTCTCGAAGAAATGTGCCAAATGGCCGCTCCCGGGATCACGACTTGGGACCTCGATAAGTATGCGGAGTCGCGGTGCAAAGAACTGGGTGTGAAGCCTGCTTTCAAGGGCTATCATGGGTTCCCTGCGACCGTCTGTATCTCCGTCAATTCCGAAGTCGTGCATGGCATCCCGTCCAAGAAAAAAGTACTCAAAGAAGGCGACATCGTCGGTTTGGACTTTGGAGTTTTGCGGGAAGGATGGTATGGAGACTCGGCCCGTACAGTAGGAATTGGCTCCATCCCTTCAGAGGCCCAAAGGCTGCTCGATGTGACTCGAGAAAGCCTCTTTCGCGGAATAGCGCAATGCCGCGAAGGAAATAGGGTTTTTGATATTGGCCATGCAATCCAGAATTATGTTGAGGCCTTCGGTTTCAGCGTGGTAAGGGAGTTCGTTGGTCACGGCATAGGGAGAGCTCTCCACGAGGATCCTCAGGTACCGAACTACGGTCCCAAGGGAAAGGGCTTGCCACTCAGGGTCGGAATGGTCTTGGCAATCGAGCCGATGATCAACGCCGGAAGCCACGAGGTGAGGGTTTTGGAGGACGGCTGGACAGCCGTTACCGCCGATCATTCTCTCTATGCTCATTTTGAGCATACCGTGGCGATCGCTCCAAGTGGTCCAGAAATTTTGACCGTTTATAACGGGTGATGGTTTTAAATATGCGATTCCTGGAGGACAGGGATCAAATTGGTGATGAGCAGGGGTGAGTTTTATGAAGGTCCGCGCTTCGGTAAAGAAAATCTGCGATAAATGCAAAGTGATTCGTCGCAGAGGTGTGGTTCGCGTCATTTGCGAAAACCCTCGCCATAAACAGCGGCAAGGTTAATCGCGAGATTCGTTTTAAGGGTTTTGAAAGGAAGGTAGCAAGTGGCTCGTATTGCAGGAGTCGATCTCCCACGCAACAAGAGAATTGAAATAGCATTGACCTATATCTTTGGAGTGGGTCGACCCATGGCGAAGCGGATCTGCTCGGAAGCGAGCGTCGATCTGAATAAGAAGATCGAAGCGCTGACTGAGGCAGAGGTTTCCAAGCTCCGTGAGATCATCGATCGTTCCGTCAAAGTCGAAGGCGATCTGCGCCGGGAAGTCAGCTTGAATATCAAGCGGCTGGTCGACTTGGGATGCTATCGCGGAATCCGTCACAAGAAGAGTCTACCGGTTCACGGCCAGCGCACTCACTCGAATGCCCGTACTCGTAAGGGCCCTGCTGTCGCGATCGCTGGTAAGAAGTCCATTAAGGCGATGAAGTAAGGTTTGAAGAAGGAAGTTATGGCAGAACAGAAAGCAGAAAATCAAAATACGGAAACGGCTGCAGAACCAGCGGTCAAGAAAGTCAAGAAGGGAAAGCGAAGTGTTTCCACCGGGAACGCATATGTTCTCTCTTCTTTCAATAACACCATCGTGACCTTCACGGATACGATGGGTAACGCGCTCTCTTGGGCGAGCGCTGGCGGCAAGGGTTTCCGTGGCTCACGCAAGAACACTCCTTTTGCCGCTCAGGTCGCCGCCGAAGACGCCGCTCGCAAGGCGTTCGAGAACGGAATGCGTTCAGTTTCCGTTTTCGTCAGCGGTCCGGGCGCTGGTCGCGAGTCGGCTCTGCGTGCGATTTCTGCAGTGGGAATGCGCGTGACATCGATCGAAGATGTGACTCCAATTCCTCATAATGGCTGCCGTCCTCCGAAGCGTAGAAGGGTATAAGTCATGGCTCGTTTTTGTGGTTCAGTTTGTCGTATTTGCCGTCGTGAAAACCAGAAGCTCTTTTTGAAGGGCGACCGGTGTTATACCGAGAAGTGCTCGTTTGAGCGTCGTGGCTATCCTCCAGGACAGCATGGCCAGGGGAGAATCAAGTTCTCCGAGTATGGCCTGCAGCTTCGCGAAAAGCAGAAGATCAAGAGGACTTATGGCCTGCTCGAGAAGCAGTTCCGCAGCCTTTTTGAAAAAGCGTATCGCATGAAGGGCATTACCTGCAACAACCTGCTCTCGATTCTCGAGAGGAGAATGGACAACGTGGTCTATCGCGCCGGTTTCGCGAACTCTCGTGCGGAGGCACGCCAGCTGGTGAGACATGGTCATTTCACCGTGAACGGTCAGCGCGTGAATATCCCGTCTTATATGGTGGACAAGGGAGATGTCGTGGAAGTGCGCCAGAAGAGCAAGCAAATGGCTCGAATTGGCGGAGCTCTGGATGCTGTAAAACGCCGCGAGATTCCCCAGTGGATCGAGCTGGACAGCGCCAATGCCAAGTCGCGCATTCGCGATCTGCCGACCCGTGAAGATGTCACGGCTCCGATGGAAGAGCGTTTGGTAGTCGAGTTGTATTCGAAGTAACGATTGGAATCGAATCGGGTTGAGCAACGGAAGGCTGGCCCAAAATACTGAATACTCCCCGCATGGCTGCTTCAGGACGAGGAGCGAGGGGATGACAGGAGAATGATGAAAATGTTGGAAAAGAACTGGCGAGATCTGATTAAGCCAAAGGCACTCGATGTTGATAAGGATTCCCTGACCCCGACCTATGGAAAGTTCGTCGCGAAACCTCTTGAGCGCGGCTTTGGGTTGCCGCTCGGTAATTCGCTTCGTCGCGTAATGCTGTCTTCGCTTCAAGGTGCGGCAATCACCGCTGTGAAGTTCGATGGGGTTCTTCATGAGTTCACTTCGATTCCCGATGTGACTGAAGACGTCGCAGAAGTCATTCTCAACCTGAAGGAAGTGCGCTTCACTCTTTATTCAGAAGAAGAGACGGTCCTGATTGAAAAGGAAGGCCCGGCTGACGTGACCGCGGCTGATATCATTGTGACCGAACATGTGAAGGTCCTGAACCCCGATCAGCACATCGCGACTCTCGGTAAGGGCGCGAGACTGCGTGTTGAGATCAAGGTGGCTCGTGGCCGTGGTTATCAGGCCGCCGAAAACAACAAAGAAGAAGATATGCCTGTGGGCTGGATCCCAGTCGACAGCTTTTTCTCTCCAATTCGCCGCGTGAACTATGCGGTGACTCAGAGCCGCGTCGGTCAGAGAACGGACTATGACAAGCTGACTCTGGAAGTCTGGACAGACGGTTCGGTGAACCCTGAAGATGCCGTGTCCTTGGGGTCCAAGATCCTGAAGGATCAGCTCTCTGTTTTCCTGAACTTCGAAGAAGAGCCAGAACCAGTCGTTCAGACTCGCGAAGAGGGTGGACAGCAGTTTAACCCGAACCTCTACCGCTCCGTCGAAGAGCTCGAGCTTTCGGTTCGTTCCGCGAATTGCCTGCAGAACGCCAATATCAAGTATATTTATGAGCTCGTTCAAAAGACCGAGACAGAAATGCTGAAGACCAAGAACTTTGGCCGCAAGTCGTTGAACGAAATCAAGGATATTCTGGCCGAGATGGGTCTGAGCTTGGGAATGAAGCTCGAAGGCTTCGTGCCTCCGTCCCAGCCTCCGAAGCCAGCGGATTCGGATGTGGATGAAAATCGAATCATGAGTGATCGTGGTCGCAGCGAGGAGTTTGACGACACCGACGCAATTGAGGACTGATCGTTATTATAGAGGTGTTTTATGAGGCATAACGTAGACGGTCGCAAGTTTGGCCGCAATACTTCCCATCGCGTCGCAATGTTCCGGAACATGGCGAATGCCGTGATTCAGCAGGAGCAGATCGTAACGACGGTCCAGAAGGCGAAAGAAGCTCGTCGGGTGGTGGATCGCCTGATTACCCTGGGAAAAAAAGGTACGGTGGCTGACCGCCGGTTGGCTTTTAACCGGACTCGCGACCCTCAGGTTGTGAGCAAACTCTTCAGCACCTTGGCTGATCGCTATAAGGGACGCGCTGGAGGGTATACCCGGGTCTTGAAGCTCTCCGACCGCCGCTGGGGCGACGGTGCTCAGATGGCTGTTCTGGAGCTGGTCGATCATCCTGCCTTGGATCGTAAGCGCAAGGTGAAGGCGACTGAAGGAGCTGAAGGCGAAGCTCAGACGGCGAAGGCTACGGCTCCCGCTGATCCGTTCAGCCGTTTCCGTCGCATGTTCTCGCCGAAGACCAAGGGCGGCGTTCAGACTGGCAAACAGGCGAAGAGCACGACTCGGGCTTCGCGTAAAACCCCAGCGAATAACAAAAGCGGTGGAAGCAGCAGCTAAGCGCTGATTCCAACGAGTTCTTAAGATTCAGAGAGGGCTGGTCCTGAGGGGGGCCGGCCCTTTTTGTTTTCGAACTGGGTTGTTTTGGCGAATCCTGGTTACGGAATGGGCTGCTGCTGAAAATGCGCAGTCACGGATTCGTAGGCCTGCAAAATAGCACTCGCCTTGAAGGGCTGTCGAGTAGTCGAATTTTTGGACAGGTGTCGGGAAGGTCTTCAGTGATCGCTTTGGGGGCGCCCAATGGCGAAATAAAGATTCATTATTACAAATAGATAGGATTGACTCCTGCGGTGCGGTCCTTGCTCTTTCTAAAAGAGATCCCAAATCGAGCCTGGAGACCCATGAGATGGTTCCACGACAACCGCTACAGCAGCTAGGACGGCTAGAATGGCTAGGACAGCGGGCCCAGCTGCATTTTTTGCTCTTGCTGATCGCGGGAGTGACAACATGGACTTCAGCTGAAGCGACGCAATCGGGTTCGTATCCGAAGCCGGAATGGACCAACCAGGAAGTGTATCGCGAGTGCGGACAGAATTGTCATCTCAAGAAGGGAAACGAGGCGCTGACTCATCAGGCGGTCTATGCCAGCGAGTACGTACAGCAGTTGGAGACACTAGCCGCGAACAAGAAGACGGAAGGCCAGGTCCGCACCGAGCTCGGAGCATTCTGCGCCGAACCCTCCGTAGAAACGGTTCAACAGTGCTTGAAGCGATTCAAGTATATGCAGGCGGTGACGCTTCAAAAGCTTCGCACGTCGATCGTCACCAACAAGCACAATTCCTTTCAGCTTCAAAGCCAAGGTCAAGAAGCGGCTCCCGTATTCGGCAAATCAGAGGACCGTCCAAAGCGATCTCATCTCACTGAAATCGAGAAGACCGAGGATTTCAAAAAGAGGTTCCCGGACATGGATCAGCAGTTTCGGCAAATGATCTCGGGCCAGTACCAGGAGTGGAAGGAAAAGCTGCCGTTCGAGCCCTCGAAGGAAGATTTCATCATTTTTGAGAAGATCGAGAGAGAGCCGGGCTCAACGACCGGAGAGTCGTTCGTTCGCGCAAAGATCGACCCCACTACGGGAGGGTTCGCCTATGACGAGAAGGCCTACGACGCGGCGATCGCCCAATGGAGAGCCGCACAGGCAAAAGTCGCGGGCAAGGACGGAACTCTGCGGGCACATATTGATCGGATTTACCCTGATGGCAAGCAACCTCCAGCTCGATTCCAGGCGGCTGCGAAGGCAAAGCCCCGAGCTTTGAGCCCTGTGGGTGAGCAGGTTTTCCGTGCGACTCGAAACCATGTGATGAAAGAGGCGAAGAAATCGATGGGATTGGCAGCGGATCCGGTGGACCGGAGGCCAGCGGATCAGAGAACGAAGGTTACGCGTGATCCGTCTCTGTCCAAGAGCGGCGTACCCGGGACGGGCGCGGATCAAGCTAAGGCGGTAGCCGACGCTGGAGCCGGGGCATCGGTAGGTCATGAGCAAGAAGTGCGCGATCTCGATGCGGCGAACGGAGGAGAGAAGGATATCGAGGTCACCGATCAGGAGAGAGCGATGTCGAGCACCGACATTTTCGTCAGCCTACAGACGGAGATGAATCCCAAGGATGATGCGTTACAAAAACAGATCGACTCTTTCCTGAATGGAGTGATGACACCTTAATGTCCTTGCATCTGGGAGAGCCAGATCACGACGCCTTAATGTCCTCACATCTGGGAGAGCCAGATCACGACGCGGGCTTTTCCGTGCGGGATCGCCCGCCTGGATTTGTTCTTGTACCAGGTGAAGGCTCCCGTGGAGCTAGAGGAACTGATTCCTTGCAGGTTGCGCGAAGAGCTTCCAATTTTCTGCAGGGATTGTTTCAATTGAGCAACGGCTGATTTCGGAATCAATAGGTCGAACTGGATCCCGCCAGGCGCTTCAATCCCCCCGAAGCCCGGAGTGTCCTCGGGAATTCTTACTTCTTTCAACGCCTGAACGACTTTCGACCTGATCTCGCGCGGGCTGTCTGTCCGGATGCTGAAGCGCCAGATCTCGGAATTCCCTACGCGGACATCCCGGACGTCAGAGACCGTGGTCACCTCGGCGGGAGGATCCTCTTCGAAGTCGGCTTCGTTTTCTCCAGCGAATTCATCGTGAGCGGCCTCGCTGGGAGTGCCCCCAGGCTGCTTTCCACGCGCGAGAGGCAGCGAGGCATCGATCTCATCCGTATCGATCGCGGAGTCGGCGAGAATCATGTGGTCCAGGCGCTTTTCGAGGCTTTGCTCGTAGAGGGTCCTGATTTTCGGAACCAAAGCGACCATGGAGAGGATCGCGAAAGCGACCCCGAGTCCTTCAAGGCCGGTTCGCACGAACCAGGGCAGGCGCTCCCATCGGCTGCGGTGATCGGTTGTTTCGATTCGGGGGAGAGGGGAGCTGAGCGGCGCTTTTCGGATGGGCACGGGGAGCGAGGATTTGGGCAAGTTTCGGAGGCGGTTCAGGATTTTCTCGACGCGGGCGCGGCGTTCGGGCGATTGGGGGTCGACCGTGTAGTCCTCCATAGGGGACGCGCCATCCCATTCCAGGTTCCAGATCCACTCCTCAAGCATTCGAATGACCTGGAAACGCCGGAGCCGAAGAGAGTCCTCCGGAAGATTGAGGGCCGAGGCGGCGTCCGCATAGCTGAGCTGGTACCTGTCGATGAAAAGAAGAATCAACTGATCCTGCACAGGCAATCGATGAAGGTAGTATTCCAGCTGGTTCAGCCTCTCCTTGAGGTCGGGAGTGGAGTCGAGCATGACCTGCTCTGCCGAGGTCAGCTGGCGCCCGTATTGTCTCGACATGGACGTCAATCGGTCGCTGGCAAGACGGAAGATCCAGGCGGTTTCGTAACTGGAGTAGGGATTCGCCGGCGCCTTGTTCTTGATGTCCTTCAGGACCGTCCTGAAGGCGTGGTGCGCGTTGGACTCGTTCCACAGCACGCGCTCGCAAAGGTCAAAGAGAGTGTCTCCATGGGTCTGAAGGATTCGACTGAGGGAATCCGGCTGAGCGGCCGTTTCAGTGGAAGTCACTTTCTTACGCTAAGTCACGCCGGGATCAGGGTCAAGTTGATCGTCCCCGCCTTGGTCGATGTTCAGGTAGACTTTCCATCGGTCGGGAGTGAAGGAGACGCCGAATTGAAAGGTGGCTGAGGGAAGCCATGTGGGGCGCTTGGGCTTGCGGATCAGAGTCAAGCCCGCTTGAGC
>CAYNDM010000070.1:0-2930 GCA_964395265.1 uncultured Bacteriovoracaceae bacterium | reverse complement strand
CCGTTGGTTACAAGGCTTGCAGGCGCTCACGATGTTTTCCCAGGATTTCTTGCCGCCCTGTACGACCGGAATGACATGATCCAGGGTCAGCTGCGATTTTACGAATTTCTCGCCGCAATATTGGCAGGTGTTCTGATCACGGACGAAGATGTTGACTCTCGAGAATCGGACTAGATGTTTTTTCTTGTTGATGGAGACGTAGCTCAGAAGCCGGAGAACCGCGGGGACTCTCATCGTCAGGCGAACGGTTCGAATTTCAAAGTCGGACTCCTCGATGACTTCGACCTTGCCCTGAAAGAGCAGCTGCATGGCCCGTTGCCAGGTCACGACGTGCAGCGGTTGGAAGGAGGCGTTGAGCACACGCGCGTGGCTCATTAGATAATTATAGAGGATTTTTGATTTTTTTTGCAACCGATTGGCCTTTTCAAGCGTGATTCGATGATGGAGACTGTAAATCGCTGAAGTGTCCAGTGGTTATCTGGACCCTGAGTTCGAGCATGGAGGGAGGAGTAGATGAAAAACCTGAAAATTCTCGGAGTTTTTATCGCATTCGCGTTGATCGTTGGTGGCGGCGCATTCTGGTATGCCCGGTATCAGGATTCCATGACACAGCGAACGGCCGATGCTCAGGGCCCGGGAAAGCCAGCGCCGGGATTCTCACTTCAGGATGCGTCGGGAAAAACGGTCACGCTCGAGCAGTTCAAGGGGCAGGCGGTCGTGCTCCATTTCTGGGCGAAGTGGTGCCCGCCCTGTATCGAAGAGTTGCCTGAGTGGCTGAAGGCAGCAAAGCGCTTCGAAGGAAAGCCGATGAAGTGGGTGGCGATCAGTCTGGATCGCAGCTGGGATGACGCGCATAAGATTATCCCGAAAGAAGGCCTGCCCGAGAACGTCGTGAGCCTTTTGGATGCCGAGCGTATCATCCCTGATCTCTACGGCTCTTATCAGTTTCCGGAGAGCTACGTGCTGAATCGGGATCTGCAGATCGTCGAAAAATGGGTTGGCGCGCAGGATTGGAGCAATCCCGCGATCGTGGATCGACTAGGAGCGCTGGCCCAGTAGTCTCCCCTGAGCCGCCGCTTCAAACTTAGCTCTGACCTAGCTCCGGCGTGGCTCTGACTTGGCTTTGGGTTGGCGTGGTCAGATTCTGCGAATCTCGATGGACCCGATAGCTTCCTGGATCAGGTCAGGTATGGAGTAGCGGGACTCCTGCTCGGCGATCAGCGCGGGATTCGCACGAAGCGAAGGATGCCGATCCGCGAAAAGCGTGCAACAGTCGACGCCTGGGCGGATGGACGTCTCATAGGTTCCGATCTTCTGGGCGAAATCGATGATCTCGTCCTTGTCCCACGTCACCAAGGGGCGAAGGATGGGAAGCTCTGCCGACTGATCGATGATGGCGATGTTCTCGATCGTCTGGCTCGAGACCTGGCCGATGCTTTCTCCCGTGACCAGGCCTTGCGCGCCAAGTTTCCTGGAGAGCTCGCCCGCGATGCGGACCATCATTCTGCGATAGAGCAATGTGCGCATCTTCGGGTTGGTTACGAGGGCGATTTTCTCCTGGATCTTTCCGAACGGAACCACATGAAGGGGGTGAGGAGAGGGTTGAAAGCGATTCACGAGCCGCGCCAAGTCCTCGACCTTCGCCAGCACTTCTTCGCCGACGAACGGAGTGCCGTAAAAGTGCACGAATGATGTGGTCGCTCCCCGTTTGAGGACCTGCACCGCCGCCACGGGGGAATCGATCCCTCCGGAGAGCAAGGAGAGCAGGTGACCATTGCTTCCGACCGGAAGCCCTTTGGGGCCCGGGAGCTTTTCGGTCCATAGGTAGGAGCGTCCATGACGCAGTTCCACTCCCAGCGTCAGCTGCGGAGCCCCGAGATCGACCTTCAGCTGGGGAAAGGACGAAAGCACGGCGCCGCCGACCTCCCGATCGATCTCCATGGAAGTCTGAGGGAGCGCTTTTTCAGTTCTCCGGGTAAAGACCCTGAAAGTGCGAGTCTCAGGATGCTTCTGAAGGTATGCCCGGACTTCTTCGATCGCTTGCCCGGATATCAAGTCCAACCGGGTCTCGACCAGGCGCGCGGGACTGTAACTGATGATGCCGAACGCCCGGCTCAACGCTTCTTGGATCTTCGGCGACCATTCGCAAGTGACGATGATCCGGCCTTGAACCCGCTGAATGTCGAGAGGTTCGTCCTTTCCGACCGCGCGTTGGATGAGCTTGCGGAGGTTGTTCACGAGCCGCTCCTCGAACCAGGATCGGTTCCCTTTTTTCAAGGCGATCTCGTGGTAACGGATCAGGACCGCATGATCTTTCATCGGGGGCGATTGCCTCCGAGGAGCTGCTGCATCAATGCGATGGACTCGTGGAGCGCGTCGACCAGAGTATCAACGTCCTCAGGCAGGTTTTCACTAGAAAAGCTCACGCGAATGGCGGAGCTGCAGACCAGGCTTTCAAGCCCCATCGACGCGAGAACGGGATCGGGCTCGGCTTTTTGGGAACGGCAAGCCGATCCCGTGGAAACGAGGCAGCCGCGCTGTTCGAGCGGTTCTACGCCGCCTACCCCAGGAAACGCAGTCGTATCGCGGCTGAGAAGGCCTGGGCAAAACTGAATCCGAGCGAGCAGCTCCTGGCGACCATGCTGGATGCCATGGAGCGGGCCACGACCTCGGACCAGTGGCGCAGAGGGATGATCCCGCACCCGGCGAGTTGGCTGAACGCCGGGGGCTGGATGGACGACGTGGCAACCGAATACACGGCGGAGGAGCTGGCCGTGATCGCCGAGTTCAACCGGGAGCTTGGTGACGTCCTGGGCTCGATCGACCCCACGATCTACGTCGAAACCCGAGCATTCGCCATCCGCGACCTGCTGACGCGCCGCCCCAAGGATCCGGAGTACTGGCGCCGGTATTTCCCGTGGGTCAGGAAG
>CAYNDM010000069.1:8547-11209 GCA_964395265.1 uncultured Bacteriovoracaceae bacterium | reverse complement strand
CTCCAACGGAGCTCTGTCTTGGAATGGTCAAAGTGGCGGCTAAAAGGATGAGCCGCATCGAGGGGATCGAAGCAGAGGGAGACGAGGGCCCGGGAATCACGCCGTCGGGTCGCTATGTGGAAGTGACACCAGCCCTTGTCCGCGCAAGCGATGGTTCCGGGCTCCCTCTCGCGAGTGTGAATCCAGCCATGAGTCCAAGAGCAGCCATAAATCTGAATTCGGCTATGAACCCAAGCCCAGCCATCAACCTGAATCCGGGACGAAACCCCTTGGAAGATTGGATGAGACAAGCTCAAGCGATGGCCGCAGCGATACCCCGCGGATCTGGAGCGCTCTACGCTCAGTCGCGGCCCGTCGCCGCGCTGCTCGTCTCGGCTGAAGGGCAAGTGCTAGCCTGGGGCGCCAACTCCAACGCCCGCATCCGCACGCTGCATGCGGAGCTCAACCTGATTCGCGCCTTCTACACCAGGACGGGTTCTCCCCTGCCTCGCCATTCCAGCCTCATCGTCACCCTGAAGCCGTGCAAAATGTGCGCGGGCGCGATTTGGACTGCCGCTGAGGATATCCGAACCTTATCGATTTTCTATCGCGACTTCGATCCGGGTCCCTTGGGCAAAGCGACGGTCCTCGACCTGGGAACCCATGAACGCCGACGCGCGGCCCGAACTCCCGAAGAGCTGAATCTGGAGATCCAATTCAAATTAGGCGAGCCAAAATGACCAAGCGGCCATGCGGGCGGCGTGTTCCTTGCTCCGTCAAATCCTGAACTTCCAATCCCAACACGAGGTGAAAAAAATGGACACAAATGAATCTATCTCCAAGCTCTCTTCGCTGGTTCAGCTCGATATTGACGCAGTCCATGCCTACAGTCAGGCCATCGACAGCATCGACGTTCCTGAAGTCAAAAGCCGCTTGAGCGACTTCAGAAGCGACCATGAGCGCCATATCGAGAACCTGTCCCAGGCCATTCGGCAGCTGGGAGGTGAACCTCCTGAATTCAAGCGCGACTTTAAAGGATTTCTGATCGAGGGAATGACTTCACTGAGAAGTGTCACTGGAACAGAAGGCGCCTTGAAAGCTATGAGAACGAACGAAGGGCTGACCAACAGCACTTACGAGAAGGCCCTCGAATGGGACCTGTCCCAAGACGTTCGCGATATCATCTCGAAGAACCGCGAGGAGGAGCGAAGGCACATCCAGTACATCGAGGACTGCATAGAACGCCAGGTCTGGAAGACCGCCGCGTGAGCTGAGTCCCTTCGCCCTCGGACCGCGGTCCGATCGGTTCGCGGTCCTTCGACACCCCCAAAAAACGACAAGGCCGGGCTTTTTCAGCCCGGCCTTGCTGTGCGTGATGACGGAGGCGCCCTGAGTGCGGCCTCTTCGTCCTCCTGATATCGCAACCCCGCGATTCAGGTCACGACTCTCGAGAACTACTGGATATCCACCAGGTTGTTGATCGCCTTGGCATTCAGCGATCTCACGTGGAGCAGGTACCTGCCCGAGGCAAGCCCCGAGATCGGTTTGGTCACTTCGAACGGGAACGCCCCGTCCACGCAATCCGCCCGGTTCTCCACCTCGGCGATCGGGCGAACCACGATCACCTTGGGCTGTACTTCGATCATCACGTCGACGAGCTTGAGGCAGCTATTGCTGAACTCACCCTGGAGCGTGAGCGTGGCTCCCGACCCGAAGGACTTCACGTAAGCCTGCGAGACCGGAGCATACAGAAAGTCATCCGCGCCGGCATTGGTCGCGACTCGCACGTTCAGATCGCCCATTTTCTTGAATTCGCTTTTGTCGAGGACCTGGTACCTACCGGCCTTCAGCATCCCGACATCAATGACCTGGTGATAAGGAACCAGCACCTGAAGGCAGTATCCTGAGTAAAGATAAGCCTTGGACTCGACCAGGATCGTCCTACTGTCGTGGTCCACCTCCACGTCCACGCGCGCCGGACGGTAACAGCTGTTGTTGAACACGCCTTCGCCCACCAGTTGAACGTGGTCATTGGTGTCGAATCCATCCGGAAGATAACCCGTGTGATAATTCGATCCCACCAAAGCGGGGTCGCCGGCGGATGCGCCACTACTGATTACGAAGAGAAAAGATGCTGCGATTGCGGTCCAGAAATTCTTTTTAAACATATTTCCCCCAAAAGGTTCTGTCGTTAGCGTTTGCGATGACTTCGAAACATGCTCCGGGCCTTGTTCAACCCATGTGCCACGATTCGGGCCAGTGAAGGGGCGCTGATATTGCGGCACTTTTCGGACTGACGACCGAATCCATCCTTCACCAATCGCCCGTGGACGGGCTCAGTCGCCCGCTTTCGGGGACGAAAAGTCCCGTCCCAAAGTCTCAGCACCGTTTTTAAGCCAGCGTACGGAGGTATGGCAGTTGCTCTTCGGACCGACGAATCGATTCAGAGGAGAAAAGCATGAGAAGCGAATCCAAGCTAACAACACTGATCCTGATCGGAATTGCCGCAATGCAATCTGGATGCTCTCGCGACCTGAGAAACGGGGATCCATTCCAAAAAAGCGGCTCGAAGGTCCTGCTTTACTCGCCGAGCCCGAAAGGCCTGCGCGCCTGGCTGGGGATCAGGGCCGCGGCTGACTCAGAAATTCTGCCCCAAGGAACACGCCTTTCCGTCCTGCTCGAC
>CAYNDM010000069.1:1992-8537 GCA_964395265.1 uncultured Bacteriovoracaceae bacterium | reverse complement strand
TGAACGCATACTCTTTTCTCGATTGAAAGGCCTCTCCCCTCATTTCGAAAGAGCCCTCACCAAAGCCATCGAATGACGCTTCGCCGGCCAATGAGCGTCGGACAGCTCAAAGCCCATGCCGAGACCGAGCCATGCGTGGTCGGGATCTCCCATAATCGAAGCGCCTTCGCCTCGGAGATCTCTCCTGATCCCATGGGGGACTCGCAGACCCATCTTCGTTCCATCGGCCTGGCTCCCCTTCTTCCGGAGCTGATCAAGGAGTTGGAACAACTCCCCGAGCCCACTGTGATCGCGATCATCGATACCGGAATCGATCTCAACCATGCCGACCTCCGAGATCATCTCTGGACCAACCGCGCCGAGCTCGAAGGCAAGCCCGGTGTGGACGACGATCTCAACGGGTACGTCGATGACATTTACGGCTATAATTTCGGAACAGATATCCCAGACCCCACCCACCAAACGGTGAACGATCACGGCACTCATGTCGCCGGACTGTCCGGGGCTATCACGGCGAACGGGATCGGAGTCGCCGGAGTCATGGGCCGAGCCTCTCGCATCATGCCCCTGAACGTTTTCGGGGGAAGCTGGTCGAGCGACACGGTCGATATCGACGAGGCGATCCGTTACGCCGCCGACAATGGCGCCGACATCATCAACATTAGCGTGGGTGGGCCTGGGGAGTCAGAGACGACGGCCTATGCCATCGGGAAAGGAGCGGTCGTCGTAGCCTCGGCGGGAAACCTGTCCCAGGATATCGGGAGGGAGTTCTACTATCCTGCCTCCTACGCCTCGCGTTTCGACGGGATGATCGCGGTGGGCGCCATCGACGCCACTTCATCGGCTCTCTGCGAATCCTCGAATTTCGGCCCGCGCGAGGTCGAGGTCCTCGCTCCAGGATGCGATCAGACCGCTCCGAAGTCAGGCCTGCTCTCGACTCGCTCCGACAACCGGTATGGCCATAAAAAAGGAACATCGAGGGCGGCTCCCATCGTAGCTGGTGGCCTGGCGCTTGGACACGCGATCCTTCGCGCGAAAAGCCAAGGCACGGCCGCCCCCGCGGAGTTCGAGGCGCTGCTCCTGGATACCTGCGAAAAGAGACCATCGCTCGCGGCTTTCTCGAAGCGGGGGTGCGTGCTCGATCTAGCCGCTCTCATCCAGAGCTCGAAGCGGAATCGTTAGCGGCGCCGAGCATGGGGGCCAAGTGACGGGAATGGCGTGAGTAGGCGCGCCGAGCGCGGGGCCGACGTCCGCACCGGGCGCAGGCGATCGTGGCACTCGGCCGCCCGGCGCCCTCGTGTGCTTCGCGCGATCACCGTCTTCTATCGAAATCAGCGCTCCCGCACTGATTTGATTTCTCTCATCCTTCTTCGTTGCGCTAACCTGATCCTTTCGCGAGGTCGGGACTCACTCATGGTATTGCTGGTTCTTCCGGTTTCATTCGCTCTCACGCTGCTCTTCATGCTCATCTCCCTGATTCCGAGGCCGGCGAAGGCCGCGATCTGCGCCGAAGTCGCTCGCCCAAAAACAGGCGTCCAGTGGGGGCTGCTGCCCATCGGCAATTACACGACCGACCGCGGGCTCTCATTGGGCGCAGTCGCTCAGCGATTCAATTATGGAGAAGAGATCAGCCCCTTCCTCAGCCTATGGACACTCAGGTTCAGCCACTCGACCCGAGGGCCGGTATTCGCCCAGGCCCTTTACGACCAGACCGGACTCACGGCCTGGAATCTTCGGCTTCATGCTGAGTTGACCTATTACGACAACCCCTATGAGAACTACTTCGGGGAGGGCGCTGATTCCGGCGAGAACGCCGCTCTCTCGAAAGCAGTATACTACCTCTACCGACAGCGAACCGCATGGGCTTCGGCATCGGTTCGCCGGCACCACTCTTTCGGCCTGGACTTCGAAGCCGGCGCCGCCCTGGTGCGGACCGCTTCTTCCGAAAACCAGCAGGCCTCCCAGTTCGCCGCCGATTACGATACCTCGCCCCAGGAGGGGCGCTATATCCGGACCTACCTTCGAGTGATCTATGAAGGGCGTGATTCAGAGTTCGTTCCATCGGACGGCCACTATGCGGCCGCGACCATCTATCTTGCGCCTGGAGCCCTCTCGACGATGCCAAGCTGGTCGCGCCTCGATGCCGAGTACCGACGCTATGATCCGATCATCAAGAACCGCTGGCTCTGGCTCGCATCCCAAGCCAAGTTCTCCGGCAGCAGCGCCGATTCGCCTCTGATCGAGAAAGCACGCTTGGGCAGCCTGGGTACCATGCGCGGTCTGCCGCTGAATCGCTTCGTCGGAAGGCGCTCAGCCACGCTTCGCACCGAGCTTCGCTCGCTCTGGTGCCGGGGGTCGCTCTTCAGCCTGCCCTTCAAATTGGGAAGCGGGATCTTCGTCGACGCAGGGAAAATCGCCGAATCGACCGCCGAACTGTTCGAGCGCAAGCCTGAGCTCTCCTACGGAATGAGCTTCTTCGGAAGCTACTTCACGGATGACTTCGTCGGCTCGGCGAGCATCGGCGCTTCCCGGCATGGAACCGCGCTCTATCTGAAACTCGGCCACGCGTTTTAGCGTCTTGGCGCGAACTTATCCCGACCGAACCTGGCGAAGCTCTCGTTCCCTGCGCTCCTGGATCACGCTCTGATCCGACTGAAGATGCGATTCGGTCATCCAGAGCATCTCATCCACATCGCGAACCACTTCCGTCAGGATATCGACCGTAACGGCGTCTCCCAAGCCCTCGCACGTTTCGACGTCCCCACGAAGGTTCTTGGCGAACTGAGCTAGCCGCGAGGAGACGAGCTCCACATGTTGCTCACCGTTCAAAACATCCAGCGGATAGGGATCCAGAGATGAAAGCTTCGACGCGGCTTGGATCGTCCCCTTGACCACGCTGCCCAATTGAACCACGCGCTCCGCCAGGAGGTCGGTCTGGTCTTCAGTTCTCTCAGCCACCTTGTCAAAGAGCTTGTGCAATCCTCGGAAATGCATCCCCTTGACGTTCCAGTGCGCCTGCTTGGATTGGTAGACGAGGTCAATGGCGTCCGCGACTCGGCGATTGAGGATCTCGCTCACTCTCGATCGAACATCCTCGGGAAGATCATTCTTCGTTTGGAGCATCATGCCTGAACCTCCTCGACGCTGTTGATCGACGTTGAACTTTGCTCTTCGCTTTTGCTCCCGGAACGCCAGGAGCGAAATGCGAAAAAAGCGCCGACCCCAAGCCCGATCAACGCGAAGGGCAGGATCACTGACTTGATGCTGACTTCGTTGCTTGCGACAGGGAGCGCGGATCTGAGTCTCCTGCCGATCGAGCTGGCCGAAGTGACGTTAGGCATTTCGCCGCCCGCCGTGTGTTTCACTGGGGAAATTGAGCTTGAGTCCATGTCGAAATCCTCCTGATTCCGAAAGAACTGCAATCATAACGCCGAATCTAGACTCCCACCGACCCCAGCCCAACCGCTCGCTTTCCGTTGACGCGACTATGAATCGCCATCGGACCGCTCATCCATTGCCGCTGCCTGCCGTTCCGAGCTAGGATGAGCGGGTGAAAAACCAACCCTTCTACCGCCGGTTCGGATTCGCGGCCCGCGGCATCAAACACGCCTGGCAAAACGAAGCGAGCTTCCGGTTTCAGTGCGCCGCTGCTCCGGGAGTTCTATCGGTTCTGATCGTACTCCGTGCCACCCCGCTCTGGTGGGCCATCATCTTGCTGACCGCCGGCCTCGTGCTGGCGCTCGAGCTCATGAACACGGCGTTCGAGCACCTGATCGACCGGCTTCATCCAGAGGTCCACCCCACCATCAAGACCGCCAAGGACTGCGCCGCCGGGTCGGTGCTTATGGCCAGCATCGTTTCGGTTGGGGTTTTCGTGGCGTTTCTGATCGATACTTTGCTGTAAATCGAACCGAATGGTGTCCTGGGCAAGCTGTGTCGCCATGGATTCCCTCCGCGCAGATCCAGAGCTCAAACAAATGATCTTAGCCTACTCTGGTCTATGCCCATAAAAAAAGCCGAAGCGGCAGAAGCCGCTCCGGCCATACGATTCGCGATCAGCTAGCGCCTCAGTTCACCGACCGAAGCCTGAGCCGTCCCGACGCGATCGAACGAGCACTGAAGTTGTCGATCTCACGACGGTACTCCAGACGATTATTCTCATTGCTGAACTCCAGATCCGCACGAAAGCGCGCCGTGCTTCCACCCGAGAAACTCGCGGTAATGCGCAGTACCCCGTCCTCGAGCCGGGCGCGGCCGAAGATCAAATTATGCGCCCAAAGAAATCGCACGTTCCATTCGTCGACGCGCCCTCGGATCGGGATCAGGTCGGCGCTGAGAATATTTTGGCAGAAGCTCCAGTCGCCATTCCTGCGACCGGTCTCAATCCACCGAAGGCTGTAGCCTTCGCTCGCGGGAAAGATTTCCAGGTCCTCGCTCTGGGCCTGGCAGTTATGATAGACATTATGCGAAACCTCACTCACCGAACCCGAATAGGTGCCTTCGGGGAGTTCGGCGGCGAATGCGCCTGTCGCCCAGATCACGGACGAAACGATAGCCAAGATCCTGACTTTCATGGTTTGCCCTCCAATCGGGCAAGTTCTATTGAGTCGCTCGCCTTTTGTCAAAGGAGTAGAATTAACTCAAAGCAATAAACTTAGCTCTAGGCCTTTTTCAGTTCTTCCGCAAAAAATGGAGAGAATTTCGCCAGCATTTCCATGTACTCCCGCACATCCTCGCGCGATTCCCGCGGTAAATTCGCATAGGGCACGACGTGCTCGTCGGGTACATAACGAAAGGTGAAGTTCACCCGACGGGTCTCGAAATTCGAAACCTGGATATCGAAGCGCTGCTCCAACTTGCGGTCCACGCGCTGCACGCGATGAAAGTAGCGGTTCTTCCAAGCATGCCCGCCGAAGATCTGGAGCGATCCGTCATCCAGCCATTGCTGCGTGACCACTGCGTTGCGACTCCCGGGCTGATCGCTTGAGACGAACTGGAAGATCGCGCGATCGCCGAGAGAGATCGAGGCTACCGGTCCGGGTTCGAAGTCCTTGTGTTCGCCTACCCGAGCGGTATCGATCTTCTTCCCGTCCACGATCTTGCTGCCGTAGAAATTCACCAGGCAGGTGTTCAGATGCCAGTTTTTCGGCAGATCGGGCCCGGTGAACATCCTGCGCGTCATGGCTTCGATTTTCGTCACGAGCCTCGCCAGCACTGGAGGAAAGGGCTCGGCCCGAACGCACCGGCCGTGAACCCCCTTAGGCGGGTGGTAGTAGTTCAGGCAGGCGAATTGCCAGTTCCCCAGCCAGTAAACCGGACGGAGCAGCTGGCGCTGGGTTTCGCCTTCTGGAGGAGGGTGGTTCTTCGCGTAGCGATTCTCCCAAATCGGATGAAGCGTCGAGAGCCACTTCAGGATCTCCGCCCGGTCCGTTTTGCTCAGAAAAGCACGATTATAATAGAGGCCAGCGATTCGCCCAAAGCCGCGAGAGCCGGGCCTTCTCGATCGCCCGGAGCGGGGACGGGAGGGATCCGATCGGTGGAGCGGCTTTTTTGAGGAAGGCTTGCGGGAGTTCACCCGAAGAGTGATTCCAGGATTTTAAAAGCCGTGTCAAGACGAGACTCTTTCGGTCTATACTGAAACCTTCATGCTCACTTACGCGATCGACTTCGGCACTTCGAACTCCCTTCTTGGAGCGGCGGACCGCGATGGGCTTCGAGGCTTCGTTCCGCTGGATCCCAAGGCCCAGGACCCGGCCGTACTGCGCAGCCTGCTCTACTTTCCCAACGCGAACCAGGTTTATTACGGAACCCGCGCCGTCCAGGAGTTCGTGGCCAACGACCATATGGGCCGATTCATCCGCTCGATCAAGCGCCAGCTTCCCAAACGAAGCTTCGTCGGCACCTACGTCGATAATCGCCCTTTCAATCTCGAGGACTTGATCGGCCTTTTCCTGGGCGAGGTACGGCGCAGGGCCAATGAGCATTTCGGCGAAGACGTCACCCGTGTCGTCTTGGGAAGACCCGCGCGTTTCGCGCCGGACGACGCCGATGATCGCTTCGCCCAGGGTCGCCTGGAGCGGGCCGCCCGGATCGCGGGTTTCAAAGAAATCGAATTCATGCCCGAGCCCGTGGCAGCCTCGTTTGGTTACGAAGCCACCACGGCCGATTCGCAGCTCATTCTGACAGCGGACTTCGGCGGTGGCACCTCAGACTTCACGGTCTATCGGATGACCGGAACGCGTTTCAAGGCTTCGGATGTGATCTCCATGGGAGGAGTTTCCGTCGCAGGCGATGCGCTCGACTCCTCGCTCATGCGCGTTCGAATCTCTCCCTACTTCGGAACTGGCGTACGCTACCAGGTCCCTTTCGGATCGAACGTGCTCACCATGCCGATTCATCTGATGGAGCGGATCTGCCATCCCGCGGAAATCTCCCTGCTTCGGCGCCAGGACACGCTTGAGTTTTTCAGGAACGTCCAGCAGTGGTCACTTGGCAAAGAGGATCGCGAGAAGATGGACCGTCTCTTCACGCTTCTCAACGACCAA
>CAYNDM010000069.1:0-1982 GCA_964395265.1 uncultured Bacteriovoracaceae bacterium | reverse complement strand
CACGAAAAGAGCGCTTTCCTCCCAGGATCCCGCCCAATTCGAATTCAACTATCCGGGAATCGAGATTGCCGAGAGTATCAGCCTCGGCCAGTTCGAGGAATACGCCCAATCGGCCCTGGCCTCGATCGCCAAATGCCTGGACGAAACACTTCGCTCAGGAGGGATCGATCCGGCTCAAATCGATCGGGTTCTTTGCACGGGCGGTACCGCTCGCGTACCCTGGATTCGGCGTTAGCTAGTGCGCCGTTTCGGGGAGCAAAAACTTCACGATCTGGACCCTTTCAGGGGCGTGGCACGGGGACTGATGGAGCATGCGCATTCGCTCGCCTAGACCTGCTTCGGAATCGAGCCCGCGCCCCGGATCGAGACCCGTTTCGGAATCCGATCGAGCGCTCCCTCTCCTAGACACTCCTCAGGACGGATGCTAGCCTCAGAATGTTCATGTGTAGTGGATGGATGTAAAACCGGGCAACGCGTCGCTTGGATTTGGGCAGGTCATTTCCCTTCAGCCTGCGACCGCGACCCCAGCTCGCTCAAGGAATGATCATGCGCATTTGTCTCTCTCTTCACACAGCAATCGCACTTCTTTTTTCGTTCTCCTTATCCTCTTATGCGGCTCCCGAACCCATGCGCTGGGAAAAGATCGCCGACACCGACGGCATCGCGGTTTTCAAGAAGGAGTTCCAGGACAGTCCCATGCTCGCCTTCAAGGGCGAAGGCGTGATCGAAGCGCCATTGCTCCGAGTCGCAAGCGTCCTGGTCGATGTCTCACGTGCGACCGAGTGGATGGAAAATCTGGAAGAAGCCCGCATTCTCCGCGAAGTGAGTCTAACCGAATACATCGTCTACAACCACATCGGCACGCCGATCGTCTTGAAGGACCGGGACTTCGTCACTCTGAACAAGCTTGAGTTCGACGCCGAGAAAAAGCAGTTCGCGATCCGCGTGCATTCCGTGGAAGACGCGTCCGCCCCGAAGACTCCCTATGTCCGGGGCGAGCTGATCGGAAGCTCCTTTGTGCTCACATCCATTGACGGGGGATCGCGCACCCACGTGACCGCTGAAATCCATGCCGACCCGAAGGGCTCGGTGCCGAAGTGGATCGTGAATCTCTTTCAAAAAGGCTGGCCCTATCACACGATCAACCGTCTTCGTGCCCAGTCCTCGAAAAACGACATCCAGGATCACCCGCTCCTGAAAGAGGAGTTCTTGAAACGGGGAATCTAGGGCGCCCCACCTAATCGAGAGCGCTCTAGGGGATTTTAGGTGATTCAGGGCGCCCTATGTGAACGCTCCGTTTTGATGGAACCGATCCAGGAGCGCGTCCATCTCGACGTATCGGTCAATGAGCCAGCGCGAGCATTTCTCGCTTTCCGACGGAATCTCCGAGATCGGAAACCTCCTGACATGGAGGTGAAACTCTTTGGCAGTGCCCTTCGCTACCTGCCAGAGGGTCGGCACGCCTCCGGGATAGCCGATAGTCAGCACATAGACCGCTTTCGCGTGGCTCCGCAGCCCTTGAACGGTGGCATTGAATCCTTTAGTCCGGGGGACTAGGAGATTCCTGAAGACGGGCAGACCCTTCTCGCGAGCATAAGCCTGGCTTCGCTCGAGCTTGGGCTGGGTGAGACGAGTCCCTTCCACGAACGAAACCAGCCAAACAGGGATCTGATCACGACTGAACTTCGAGAACGTATCGGCGATCCGCTGCCGATCCGCGTCCCAGTTGCGCTTGACGAAAAGGCAATCCAGAAAGAGCATGCCCCAGCCGATGCCCGGCACGTACTTGAGCACGTCCTTAACGAACCATTTCAGGTCGCCTAACCGCTCTTTGGTCTTGGCGAACATCATGATGACGAAGATGTCGGGCATCTGTTGGTGGTTGGCGATGACGATCGCGTCTTCTTTCGGGGGAACCTCATCACCGTTGACCCCGAGGCGCGCGCCGTACATCTTTCGCGCAGTCCAAAGGCAGGGTCCCC
>CAYNDM010000068.1:3612-11210 GCA_964395265.1 uncultured Bacteriovoracaceae bacterium | reverse complement strand
TTCGAGCATTTCCCGTGGGCTGACCCCACGGAATGAAGAAACGACCATCCAGCGCTCCAGCGAAGAGTAGCCCTCGGGCCAAATGGACGGAGCGCCGGCATGATCCCGCTTCACGGGCAACTGGGACGCGAATTGAAAAGATTCCCGCAATAAGCTTGAAACGAAATGCCCTCTTTCGCGAGCATCCCTGACCTCGCGGAAGACTTTATGAACAACCATGAAAATCGCGATCAGCAACACCAGCGATATCAGCGACAAAATCGACTGAACGGGTGCTCTGGTCTTCGTGAACCTCATCGCCCGGTCTCCCCCCTCTGGATCGGGTACTCCCATACCCAATAGGGGGCTGTAACGCAAACGCTATACCGGCACTAAATATCTGAAATGTTGATTACTTAGTTCAATAGGTCATCCAGAAAGCCGCCCAATTCGTGCGACTTACAAAGTGCATTTTGCAAACACAAGCTAACACGTCAGGATCACTTATTATTTACGCACCCATCGCGTCAGTCACTTGTGACGCTAGAAGCTACGCATCATCTCGGGCAACCAGGCACATCGCATCGTCAGGAATCCTTCCACCCAATTGAACAGGCGGCGGCTCTTCAACCCCGGGATCGGCTCGTCGCACACCCAGAAAAAGCTCATCAGGATTCTTGCCGAAAAACGATTCCGACTGGAAGAGCCTTGGGGTCACCCAAGGAGCGATGCATCCGAGCAATGCGATCAAAGTGAAAAGATGTCGACGAAAATTTCGCCAAAGGCACCGCGACTCCATGGGATCTCCCGAAAATTGGGATCGGAGCTAGCTGGAAACCTTAGGGCTCTTGCGCATCAGAAGGCCAGCGGCGACTCCGATGCTTGCAGCAGCGAGTGCGAGACCCACGGGGTTCCTGCGCCCGAAATCCTCGACCCGCCGGCTGATGTCGCGCAGATCCAGGCCCTCGATCAAGTGATTGATGTCGTCCTTGACCTGATTCAACATCTGAAGAGGGTCGTTTTTTTCCGTTCCTTTGCCGACGTCGTGGATTGGAGTGATCCGATCAGCCATAAGTCCTCCCGGTTCTCATCACGAAAAGCAATCAGCATGCCACCCTGTCCTGGCACCGAGGTTGTATCTCCTGGGACCAGTGGACCATTCAACCCTTTGCACCCTTCGGGAGAACCAGGAGACCGCATGCAGAACCCGACTCAGAAAATAGAAAGCTCGTTCAAAAACCTCGCCCAGTCCGCTTCGAATTCCCTCGGCAAGTACTCTCCAATGGCACTCGGAGGAGCCGCTTTCGTCGTAGGTTACGCGATCGGCCTTGGGAAGTGGGACCTCCTCAGTCGCGCCACCTCGAGCATGGCTCGTGGATTCGGATCGATCATGATGGATTCGCTGGTCAGCGCCTTCAAGGAAATGCAGGAAGGCCAAACGGAAGGTCAATCAGAAGGACGAAGCGAAGAGGCTCCGGATCAAGCGGCATCCAAGGGCGCTGGCTCAACGCCCGGCTTGAGCACCCAGACTCAGCGAAAATCGAAGCAGCAGGCCCAGAATCCTTGATCAGTTCCTCTTCGTCAGCTCGGATCAGCGAGCGGCGGCAACTGACGGACCGCGGGACCGGTTGTGCTTCTCCTCGAGCGCCTGGCAGTTCGCGCAAAGGCGCGCGGCGGGCAAGACCATCAACCGTCGATCAGGGATCTCTTCCTCGCAGTCTTCGCAAATCCCGAAATGACCGGTAGCCATCTTAGCCAACGCGCGTTCGACAGCGATCATCTCGCGGCGCTCCTGGTCGGCCAGGGACTGATCGCGATCCAGCTGCTCAAGTGCCTGGGCGATGTCGATGATCTCAGCGTGGTTGGCTCCGATATCCGAATCAGCCGCGAGATTCAGCTCGCGGATCCTGCCTCGACCGATCTGATTTCGGCGGTCCAGCAGGATGTCCCTGATTTTTTGTAGTGTGGTTCCGTCCATAGGACCTCCTAGAACGCCACCGTATTGCTAATTCCATTCCACAAGGTCGGAAGAATGATCAGGGATTCCGCGGGCATTTCGACGCGAAAGCTTGCAAATAACGACTGGAAAGTGGCCGGCCGATCCGGCGAGCGAATTCCAGGCTGGTCTCGCAGAGTCGCTCGAGGTCGATCCCGGTCCGAAGCCCCATACCTTGGAGCATGAACACCAGATCCTCGGTCGCCAGGTTGCCAGTCGCTCCCGGAGCGAAGGGACAGCCCCCCAACCCGCCTGCCGAGCTGTCGATCACGCGAACGCCGTGCTCGAGGGAGCGCAGGGTATTGGCTAGCGCCACGCCGTAGGTGTCGTGAAAGTGGACGGCGATTTTCTTATTTCCCCAGCCACGCAGCGCGGGTTTGATGATCGCGTCGACGTTCTTGAGGCTGGCCACGCCAATCGTGTCTCCGATGGAGACTTGTGAGACGCCCAAGTCCAAAAGCCGATCCACGACCTGAAGGGATTTCCGGGGGGCCACCGCTCCTTCGAAAGGGCAGCCAAACGCCGTCGAGACATAGCCTCGGACTTGGATCTTCTGACGCTTGGCCTCTCGGATCACCTGAGCGAACTCAGCGAGCGACTCGGCAATCGACATCCCGATATTGCGCTGAGCGAAGCTTTCGGTCGCGGCGGTGAATACCGCGATCTGTCTCGCGCCGGCCGCGATGGCCCGCTCCAGTCCCTTGAGATTGGGAACCAGGCTCCAGGCGCGAGCCTTGCCGATCTTCAGCTTGCCCTCCCTGATGGCTTTGAAGATCTCGTCGGTGTCTGCCATCTGCGGAACCTTGTCGGAACGCACGAAAGCGCCAAGCTCCAGCTCGCGCAAGCCGCAACTGGCCAGTTCGGTGATCAGCCAAAGCTTGTCTTGAAGCGATACGGATCGGGCTTCGTTTTGAAGCCCGTCCCTAGGTGCCACTTCGAAGACGGTGACTTCCTTCGATCCCACCTACTTCTTCTCCTCCAGATCCATGAAGCGGTCGCCAGGCGAGAGCTGCTGCCCCTCGGCTACCCGAATCTTCGTTACGACTCCATCGAAGGGCGCCTTGATCGGAAATTCCATCTTCATCGCTTCGACCATCAAAAGCGCATCGCCTTCTTTCACCTGCGCGCCCTCCTGAACCAGGAGCTTTCGCACCTTACCAGGAAAGTGAGCCACCAGGTCCTGGTCGCTCCCTCCCGAGGCCGCTCCTCCCACGGCATGCGTGAGGATTTCCCCATGCCAAGGCCATCCCGAGAGCTGCGCGCTCAAACGCCCCTTGCGCTCGCAAACCATCAATCGCTTTCGCTCGATACTTCCGTCCTCAAGCACGCGCTCGGCGATGATCCATCCTCCCGGTCTTCGGGTGAATTTCCAAGAAGCGGGAACCCGGGGAAACGCTGCCTTCTTGCCGGAGACTTTGAAGCTATCGCTCATGATACGCCTCCGAACGCGTTCCACGGCGATGGATGAGCCGTTTTCTCACCCGTCCACGACTCCACGGAGGCTCCGGCGCCCGCTCTGCCAAGCCCCTGCGATCTTGCCGCGGCAAGCAGGCTCAGCTCGGCTTCGCCGGGAACGGGAGCGAATTCACCGAACTTACGCTCGAGGTAGCCCGTGTCCACGCGTCCTTCGCGCACTTTCTCGTCATCGCACAACGCACGCAGATAGTGGTGATTCGAGCCGATCCCGAGGATCACCGTCTCCTCGAGCGCGTAGCGCATGCGAGCGATCGCATGATCGCGGTTCGGAGCGTGGACGATCAGCTTTCCTAGCATGGAGTCGAACTGCGTTCCCACGGTCTGGCCTTCCTCGATCCCGCTATCGACGCGGATCCCAGGCCCGCTTGGCCATCTCAGGCGCTCGATCCTCCCGGGCGTCGGCATGAATCCCTGGGACGGGTCTTCAGCGTAAAGCCTGGTTTCGATCGCGTGGCCTCGCGCCGCCGGAACCTCCGAGAGAACCGTGCCCTTGGGGGAAAGCGCCTGGGCGATCTGCGCCCAAACCAGATCCACGCCGGTCACCATCTCCGTCACCGGATGCTCCACTTGCAAGCGCGTGTTCATCTCGAGGAAATAGAACTTGCCCGCCTCATCGACCAGGAACTCGAGTGTGCCGGCGTTTCGGTATTTGACGGCTCGAACCAGATTCATCGCGGCCGTGAACAGCCCTTGCCGGGTCTCATCCGGGAGATGAGGAGCGGTCGCCTCTTCCCAGACCTTCTGATGCCGGCGTTGAAGGGTGCACTCGCGCTCGTGGAGGTGGGTGCCTTGACCCATCCCGTTTCCGAAAACCTGCACCTCGATATGGCGCGGGCGATCGACCAGCCTCTCGAGAAAGAGCGTTCCGTCCCCGAAAGCGGCCCCTGCCTCGGCGCCCGCGCTTTCCGCCGCCTGCTCGAGCTCTCCAAGGCGATCGACCCTTCTCATTCCCTTGCCGCCGCCGCCCGCGGCGGCTTTGAGAAGCAGAGGGAATCCCACCTTCTTGGCCGCGCTCTTGAGATCCCCTCCGTGTGGGACCCGGGCCCAGGGAAGCGTGGGCACGCCAACCTTTTATGCGAGTACCTTCGCGGCGAGCTTTCCTCCAATGAGCTCCATAGTCTCCGCCCGTGGACCGATGAAAGTCAGCCCCGCGCTCTCGACCGCGCTTGCGAAAGCCGGGCGCTCAGAAAGAAAGCCGTAGCCCGGGTGGATGAGATTGACTCCGCTCTTGCGGGCCGCGCCCAGGATCCCTTCGATATCGAGATAGCCTCCGACTGGCTGCACCTCGTCCGCGTAGGTGAGATGGCGTGCCTCTTCATCTCCAGGAGCGAAGATCGCCACTGTCCTGATGCCCATCTCGCGACAGGTTTGAAAAACTCGACAGGCGATTTCGGAGCGATTGGCGACCAGGAGCTTTTGAGTCATTTTTGGATCCAGGAGGGTTTGCGCTTCTCGAGAAATGCGCGCACGCCTTCCTGGCCCTCGTCCGAGATACGGAGGTGGCTGAGCGTGGTCGCAACGTAGTCCAGAGCATCGGGAAGTCCGGCTCGTTTCTCAGGCCAGGAGAGATCCAACACCAGTTTCTTGGCCACAGCCATGGCATTGGGACCGCACTGAAGCACGTTGCCTAGAACGCGTTCAACCGCCTGCTCGAGCGCGGCCAAATCGGTGACCACCTCATGAACCAGGCCGATCTCGCGGGCGCGGTCCGCTTCGAACCGTTCGGCGCTCACGAAAAGCCGGCGAGCATGCGAAGCCCCGATCTTCGCGATGACAAAAGGCCCGATGCAGGCGGGCACGATTCCCAGCCTGACTTCACTCAAGCTGAACAGAGTGTCGTGGGTCGCGATCGCAATGTCGCAGACGCTGACCAGGCCGACTCCCCCGCCTATCGCGGCACCGTGAATAGCGCCGATCACGGGCTTCGGAAACTCGTTCATCAGCCGGAACATTTCTGCCAAAGCCCGCGTATCCTTGAGATTCTCCTCGAAGCTGAAATCCACCGCCTTCTTCATCCAGTTGAGATCCCCTCCGGCGCAGAACGACGGCCCTTCTCCGCGCAGAACGACGGCACGTGTTTCGGGCCGTGCGGCGTCCTGACTGAACACGCGCGTCAGTTCGTCGATCACCGCCTCATTGAAGGCATTTCGAACGTCGGGGCGATTCAACGTGACGGTCAATATCCCGCGTGAATCTCGAGACAATTTCAGCGTCTGATAACTCATGTCATAGGCAGTAACCCAAACGCAGGGCCCGATCAACGGGGAGACTGACCCTGAAAATGCGCTCTGCGTCTAAAACCCTAGGTTTCCTGGACCGTTGGACAATGAATCCAGCGTGTAGACCGCGAAGCCGAAGCTCAGCTTGCTTTAGGTCCGACGCGTGGATAAACCCAAATCCTATGAGTATCTTGCGGTCGCACGTTCAGACAGGAGCGCCTGAGTTCAAGGCTAACGCGGAATATCACAAAAGACTCGCCCAAGAGCTTCAAGAACGTTTGAGGCAGGTCCACGAGGGAGGGGGGAGTTCGGCGCGATCCAAACACGAAGCGCGCGGAAAACTCTTCGTACGCGAGCGAGTGAGGAAGCTCCTGGACCCGGGCACCTCCTTTCTGGAGCTTGGGGCGCTGGCCGCTTGGGACATGTACGAGGGCACGGCTCCGGGGGCGGGTATCGTCACCGGCATCGGCGTCGTTCATGGGCGCGAAGTGATGATCGTCGCCAACGATGCCACAGTGAAGGGCGGGACTTATTTCCCGATGACCGTGAAGAAGCATCTTCGCGCGCAGGAGATCGCTCGAGAAAATCGCCTGCCCTGCGTTTATATGGTGGATTCGGGAGGGGCCTTTCTTCCCCTTCAGTCCGAGGTTTTTCCGGACAAGGAGCATTTCGGGCGCATCTTTTTCAATCAGGCGACGATGTCCGCGATGGGAATTCCCCAGATCGCGATCGTCATGGGCTCCTGCACTGCGGGCGGGGCCTATGTGCCCGCGATGTCCGACGAATCCATCATCGTCAAGAACCAGGGAACGATCTTTCTGGGCGGTCCGCCGTTGGTGAAGGCGGCCACGGGCGAGATCGTCACCGCCGAAGAACTTGGAGGCGGTGATGTCCACTCCCGCTCCTCGGGCGTGACGGATCACCTGGCCGAGAACGACGAGCACGCGATCCAGATCGCGCGCGACATCCTCTCTCACCTGAATCGCGAAACCGCTTGGCCGATCGAACGGATCTCGCCGGAGGAGCCGCTGTACGACCCCGAAGAGATCGCCGGCATCCTTCCTAAGGACATTCGAACGCCGTTCGACATTCGCGAGATCATCGCGCGGACGGTGGACGGATCTCGCTTTCACGAGTTCAAGGCGCTCTACGGCACGACGCTGGTTTGCGGCTTCGCGCATATCTGGGGCTACCCGGTTGGTATCTTGGGCAACAACGGCATCCTATTCAGCGAAAGCGCGCTCAAGGCGGCGCACTTCATCGAGCTGTGCTCCCAGCGCAGGATCCCGCTCGTCTTCCTCCAGAACATCACGGGGTTCATGGTCGGCAAGAAATTCGAGCATGGCGGCATCGCCAAAGACGGCGCGAAGATGGTGACGGCGGTATCCACGACCCAGGTGCCCAAATTCACGGTTGTCGTGGGCGGAAGCTTCGGCGCCGGCAACTACGGGATGTGCGGACGAGCCTATCAGCCGCGCTTCTTGTGGATGTGGCCCAACTCGAGAATCTCCGTTATGGGAGGCGAACAGGCCGCTCACGTGCTCTCTCAGGTAAAAATGGAGCAGCTCGAAGCACGGGGAAAAAAGCTCACCGAAGAGGAGATCGCGGCGATTCAGAACCCGATCCGCGAAGCCTATGAGCGCGAAGGCAGCCCTTACTTCAGCTCGGCTCGGCTTTGGGACGATGGGATCATCGAACCGTGGAAAACGCGCGAGACCTTAGCGCTGGCTTTGTCCGCGGCGATGAACGCCCCGATCCCCGAGACCCGCTTCGGCGTATTCAGGATGTAAGCTCCGGGAGCGAAAAGCTCACCCGGAGGATTTCGCCAGGCGGAGGACTTCGGGCGTCACTCCAGCTTCGATCCGTTGATAGGCTTCTGACAAAAACGCATGCTTGCGCGCGATATCCGACGCTACCTGCAGGCAGTA
>CAYNDM010000068.1:0-3602 GCA_964395265.1 uncultured Bacteriovoracaceae bacterium | reverse complement strand
ATCCTGCGCGCAGCTCTCCAGTTCGACCATCAGCTGACGCGCGAAATCCCCGGACTTCATCGCCTCATCGATTTTGGGCGCCATATCCGAGGCGAACTGCACGTAAGAAACCGGGGGATGATGCGGATCCTTTCGGACCTCCTCGCGGACCCGCTGCCGATCCGGAGCGGAGATTCGCGGGTCAGGCGTGGGTGAAGCTCCAAGCCCCTGGCTCTGGGGTTCGGGTTTCGAAGCGGCTTGATTCGAGGATACGCTCGCGCCACTGGAAAGCGACTCGGCGCTCGCGGCTTCAGAGTGCGCAGCATCCTCCCCATTTTTGGCAACCCCCTGCCGTTGCTCCGATATGACGATAAAGACTCGGACGAGCGCGGCGAGAAGCAGGGCGGCCAGCAGAATGCGGAAACGCCTCATGGGACCCTGCCCCGAACCAGGTCCCAGCTCGACATATCGGGCGTCTCCCCGAATTGAATCATCGACTCATACAGCGAAAGCGCCCTGTCCGGACTCGCGCCCCGTTCGAGGATCACCCGGCTCTTCGAATCAAGCGTCACGATCCGGAGGATCTCCTGGTCAAGGCGCGAGAGCCCAGGCGAGTGCCGGATCGCGTCGCCGAAAACCGCGCCCACAGTATAAGCTCCCCAAGGCTCTGAATCACAGGCGGCTTCGCCCGCCAGGTCATGCCATCCGGGACAGGTGACATGAAGATGTCCGCACTGCCTCTTGGTGAACGTCCGATCGAACTCCCTCGTGTTCCTCGCACGGCGAATGATTTCCAGGTCGTCCTCGGTGAGCTCAGCGGTGCAATCCGAGTGGCGGGCCTCATGAACCAGGATCTGCTGGCGAAACGCCGGAGGAAGCTTGATCTCGCGCCGATTCTCCAAAGTCTCGCTCTCGCGATAGCCCGGTCCCAGAAGCATCACCCCTTCACGGCTCGAGTCGAGTAGCACCTCTTCTCCGCGAATCACCAAGGTGACCGGAGTGTCGTTGACGACTCCAAGAAGCCAAAAGAGCGTTCCGATGTTCGCCGCCCCGACCACCACCTCTCGATCTGAATCGGCTACGAGCGAATCGTGGCGCTCGATGAAATTCGAGAGCCAGGCATCATATCTGAATCTCGAGGGCGAAATCCGCACCTCGTCGTTCTCGGTCACGATGTACTTCAGCCGCTTCGAGAAAAAGCGCTGGACATCCGAACCCGAAGTGCCGCCAAAAAGCTGAGCGAATCGGCCATTCCCGACGCCCGAGTCATAAACCTGAATCGTCGACGAATCCAGGCGCCCCAGATCCGCCAAATCCGATTCGACCAGAGAGCGCAAGGAGCCCTTCCCACTTTGGCTGGTGTCATTGCTTTCTGACCCGCACGCACAAAGAGAGAGAACCAATAGACCTGTTAGGACCAACCGAAGAATGCCTGTCATGAGGCATGACTAGTCGCACAGAGCCTATGAAGTCAATGGCGGTCCGTCAGACTCCGCTTATTCTTCGTCTTTTTTGAGCGCCGAGATCGTGGAAAGGTCCTCGAGCGTCGTGATATCGCCCCGTACCTCGCCGTTCGTCGCGAGCTCTCTCAGCAAACGCCTCATGATCTTGCCCGATCGCGTCTTCGGAAGTCCTTCGGTAAACCGGATCTCGTCGGGCCGGGCGATGGCCCCGATCTCTCGTGTCACATGGGCCTTGAGCTCCTTCTCCATCTCGGCGAGCTTGGCTTTGTTCCCGGCGATCGCTCGGGTCACCTCGGATTTGAGCGTGACGAAAGCCACGACGGCCTGACCCTTGATTTCGTCTGGCTTGCCGACGACCGCGGACTCTGCCACCTTAGGATGTGAAACGAGGGCACTCTCGACCTCCGCTGTCCCCAGCCGGTGCCCACTGACGTTCAGCACATCATCCACACGGCCCAAGCACCAGATATAGCCGTCTTCATCCTTGCGAGCCCCGTCGCCGGTGAAGTAAATCCCGCCGGGAAACTCCGAGAAATACTGCTCTTTGAATCGGTCCGGATCGCCGTGGATCGTCCGCGCCATCGAAGGCCAGGGTTTGCGGATGACCAGTAGCCCACCTGACCCGAGCGGCACCGGTTGGCCTTTCTTGTCCACCACCTCGACATCGTAGCCTGGGAGCGGAAGCGTGGCCGAACCCGGCTTGGTCGCCGTGATCGAAGGAAGAGGGGAAATCACCACGGCGCCGGTCTCCGTCTGCCAATAAGTGTCGACGATCGGGCAGCGACCGCCACCGATGTTCTCGCGGTACCAGATCCAGGCTTCGGGGTTGATCGGCTCGCCGACGGTGCCCAGGAGCCTGAGGCTGGTCAGATCGCGGCCCTTCGGATGCTCCTCGCCCAGGCGCATGAAGGCGCGAATGGCCGTAGGTGCGGTGTACAGAATCGTGATCCTGTGGCGCTCGATCATCGCCCAAAAACGGTCAGGCTCAGGAGTCGCGGGCGCACCCTCATAAATGAATACCGAGGCGCCCGCGGCCAAAGGCCCATAGACGACATAGGAATGGCCTGTCACCCACCCGATATCGGCCGTGCACCAGTAGAGATCGCTGGGCTTGAGATCGAAGACGATCCGGGTCGTCCTCAGCACCCCGGTCAGATAACCGCCCGTCGAATGGACGATGCCCTTGGGCTTGCCGGTGGTGCCGCTGGTATAAAGAATATAGAGAGGGTGCTCCGAATCGAGCTGCTCCGCGTACCCGTGCTCCCTTTGGTCTGCGGGAGAAACAGCGCCAACCACCTCGTGCCAATCGTGCACTTGGATCTTACCTACGGTCCTTCCCTGAGGGATTTCAGAAGGTTTCGCGAAGGACTCGGCCCCCGGCCAAGTCAGCTTGCCGGCATTCTCTCTTTTGACCACGATGACGTGCCGGACCTGGGGACAGTCGCGAAGGGCGGCATCGACCTGTTCCCTGAGCTCGACCCTTCCGCCTTTGCGGTATCCAAAATCCGCTGTGATCACCGCCTTCGCGCCGGCGTCGTTGATCCGATCCTTGAGGGCTTCGGCGCTGAAACCCGCGAACACCACCGTGTGGGTGAATCCGCCACGAGCACAGGCCAGCATTGCCGCCACGGCTTCGGGAATCATGGGCATGTAGATCGCCACCCGGTCGCCCGTCCGGAGTCCCAGCCGTCTCAGGACCACGGTCAGTCGCTCGACTTGCGTGTGGAGCTCGCGGTAAGTCCAAGTCGCCACATCGCCGGGCTCGCCTACCCCGATCCCAGCGGCTTTGTGCTCGGTCTCGCCGTGAAGATGGCGATCCAGGCAATTCACCGTGGCATTGAGCTTACCTCCGAGAAACCACTGGGCGAAAGGCGGATCCCACTTGAGGGGAACCTCCCAGAGCTTGAACCATTGAAGCTCCATCGCCGCCTCGCTCCAGTAACCAATAGGGTCCTTCTTCGCGTAACTGGCCCAACGTTCGTACTGCAGTGGCTGCAAGTTCGCGCGTCTCACGAATCCCGCGCTCGGAGGAAAAGTTCGGCTCTCATTCAAAGTGACACTGAGGTTCTCTTTGGATTGGGCTTTGTCCATGAGGCCAAAGCTAACGCCGGAACCATGAACGTGCCAGGGGATTTCCCGAACCCCGCCGAAGGAAAGAGC
>CAYNDM010000067.1:5139-11253 GCA_964395265.1 uncultured Bacteriovoracaceae bacterium | reverse complement strand
CTTCCTGCGGCGCCCACCTCAGGATGCCTGAAGGGCCCGCTTGCGTTCGGGAAGAGGTGCGCCTTACAGCGGACCTCGACGCCCTGGGCGTTCGTGCCCCCCGGCTCCCAGACGGGTACCCGGGCCCAATCGCCGATGATCAGATCTTTGTAGCGATGGAGTCTGTTGAGGAGTTTCTTGTAGTTGATGCCTTTTCCGAAGATGTTCCCGAGATCATTGATCTGCAGGAACGGAGCCTTGCAGTATGCTTTGCCTGCCGAGTCGAGTGCGATATCCTTGTGCAAGCACGCCAGGCGTTGGTTCTCGTCCTTGTTGTCAGCGTGCTGAATGAACGCCGCCAGAAGCTTGAGAGCGTCTCTCTCGGCTTTTGTCGAGGCCACAGCCTGAGGGTTACTGGCTTGGATCTGGTCAAGCTGGTCCAGCTCGCTCCATGCCCAACCTTTTCGCCCCTCCTCGTCGATTCCCACGACGTCCTTTCGCTCCACGGCTGCATAAGGCCAGTCCCGGGTCTTTCGTTCCTTGCTGGAATCTTTGCCTTGGATCACGCCCCAAGGATCTGCGGGGCATTTATGGCATCGGACTTCGACCGGATAGACCCTGTCAGCGACCAAGCCCAACAGCCAGAGCAGGCGGGTGCCAAAGACTTCAGAGTAAACTTCCCCGTTCTTGCCCTTCTTATCGGAGTATTTCACCTTGAGCGGTTTCCCTCCATATGAGCATTCGAACTTGGGCGATCCCCCGCTCATCTCGCTGGCTCTACGCTCGAGATATTCGCACTCAACTAGCTCTCCAGGCTGGAACTTGTCTTCTGCGGGAGGGCCGGCGAACACATCGACTTCATTCGGCATGTCGACCCAGATTTTGGCTTTCTTCAGGTACTCCAGCCTTTCCGCTGAAGTGACCTTGCCGATCTTCAGGCTGGTCTCAGACGACAAGGAGCTGGCGGTGATTCTCTCTGGAGAATGCGAGCACGCGGTTCCAGCCGCGAGAGCGACGAAACAAAGGAGGGAGACGGAGCGGTTAAAGGTCATTTTTGGTTCCTCTATATGGGTTTCGATCGAAGATGCAGAAACCGGTTGGGTTTTCCCCTCTTCGGAATCGGGAGCTCAATTCTTGAGAATGCCAAAGATTTTTGACGCTCTTGAGGCGCGAATATCCGATAGCAGTTCAAAAAACATCCACGCCTCCCGGTGGCATCCCAAGGAGCCCATCTGGCGCACGCTGCTTTTCTCCAGTTCCAGACCGAAGGTGCCGAATGTTAGAATAGTACCGATGGACAGGCTTATCCACTGGAGCATCATCGCCGCGATCGCCCTGACAGGGCTGGCTCTCAGCCGCCAGGATTCTGTCGCTGCCCCGCCGGCAAATCAACGAACGGCTCCATCCGCTCCTCCGGCTTCGGGAAGCGGGACCCAAGGAACCATGTCCAGCTTCAAGCCCATCGAGATCCGCGGCCAGACCCGAAGTTCTCCCCTCCTGAACCTTCAGTCAGAGAAGTCAGAGATCAAGTTCGTGAGGATCCGAAGGGATTACCGCGAAGAGATCTTGAAGACACCGTACTAATCCGACCGATTAGATCTCCCTTAAATCTCTCAAGAAATCCGACTCCCACCCCGATTTGAGTGAAGAGGAGCTAGTTCAGATATGCTTCAATTTCTCCGAGAGCATTTCACACACGTCGCACCCGTCTTGTTCATGGGCGCCTTGGGAGTCGCGATCATCCTGGATCGGTTGCGGGCTCTCTTCTTGGTTTATCCCATGCACGACAAGAAGCAATTCTTCGACCGTCTTCAGGCGTTCATCATGGCCGATAGGCTGAAGGACGCGGTCGCCCTCTGTAACATGCACCAGCACAAACCGGTGGTCCAAGTCGTGCGTGAGGGCCTGATCCGCGCGCATCAGCCCGAAGAGATGGTGGCCGACGGACTCGCGATGGCGGTCTCCGACGCCACTCACGCCATCACGAAACGCACGGCGTACCTGGCTACGATCGCTAACGTCGCCACCCTGCTGGGTCTCGTGGGCACGATCGCGGGCCTGATCCAGTCGTTCGAGGCCGTAGGGCGCGCCGATCCGTCGCAGAAGGCCGCGCTGCTCGCATCCGGCATCTCGACCGCCATGAACGCGACGCTGCTGGGATTGGGCGTCGCAGTGCCCTGCATGATTTTTTTCAGTCTGCTGATGAACAAGACCAACAATCTCACGACGGAGCTCAATCAATCGGCCATCAAGACGATGGACCTGCTCCGCCAAAGGCTTTACAGCGGCAACGCATCGACGCGCAAGAGCGCGTGAGGATTAGGCACGAATGGCCAGTGTAAGTTCGGGCGACGAGAACTCACAAGACGTCGAGCTCAACCTCGCCCCCATCATCGACTGCTTCATGGTTTTGATCACGTTCTTGCTGGTCTCGGCAAGCTACGTGTCGCTCTTTATTCTCGACGTGACTCTCGCGCCCGTGGCTCAAGAGGTTCCGATCACCGAGAACGAAGAGCCTCCCCCTCCCCAGGAGGAGGCGGAGAAGAAGAAAGAAGTCCAGGTCGAGATCGAGCTGAAAACTGACGGCACTCTGGTGACCTCGATCAGCGGCGCCGAGACGAATACGGTCACGCTGACGCGCTCGCTTGCCGGGCAGAAAGATCCGCAGCAGGTCAGGCAGTTCGAAGAGCAGATGAAGGCGCTCAAGGAGAAGTGGTCGGACACGAAGAAGGTCACAGTCAAAGGCGAAGGCAAAGTCCCCTACTGGGAGCTGGTCTGGGTAATGGAATCCGTTCGTCCGATTTTTCCCGAAGTGATGCTGGGTGGGTTCTGAGATGAAGACAAACCGCTTCGAGCAGAAAAAATCGAAAAGCCAGGAGATGTCGCTGAATATCACCGCGATGGCTGATATCTTCACCATCCTGCTGGTATTCCTGCTCCGGTCGGCGGGCTCGGCTGGTGCGAACACGCCCCCGGCCACCGCGCTGCAGCTCCCTGCGGCGAAGGGCGGATCAAAGCCCGTGGAGCTGGTCCGGATGGAAGTGTCGCCGCGCGAAGTGCTCCTGGACGGCAAGGCGGTCCTACATCTTCGCAACTTCGAGTTTCCCAGCGCTGAAATCGAGCCGAACGGGAGCTCACGCTCCCTGAACGCCACCTTCGCCTCGCTCAGGCAGCGCCAATTGGCCAGCGTGGGCGTTACCAACGCGGCTAGCGCCGAAGGAAAAGTCGAGAAACGCCTGATGGTGCTGCTGGATCGGAACACGCCCTACGATGCGATCAAAGTCGTTCTTTCCTCGGCGGCTTCGCAGGGCTACACCGACTTCCAGCTCGCGGTCGTCACGGAGGAAGAGTAGACGATGCGCCGTGAGCGATACCTCGTCACGACTGAGCTGAATGGGGCTACCATCCAGAAGATCTGGGACTCCCGGCATTCGCTCCGCATCGGACATCCGCATTCCTGGGAGCTCGAGCTCACCAAAGAGGGAATCGTCGTCAACAAGCTCATCGAGTCATTCACGCCGTCGAACCAGAAAGCGCCGATCGCGAAGACCTACCTCATCCCGAATTCCCATCTGAGCCAAAAGGTCCGTGTCCGCTACAGCAGACGTCGCCGGGGCATGGGCGGGACTGCCACCACGACCGAGCCGGACGCCGTCGACTTGAGCTCGATCTCCACGCTGACGCTCACGCCAGCTAAGACCTTGACCCCCCTGTTTGCCGCCCGCCGCCCGGACGCGACCCGCACGATCGATCTGGCGGCCAAGATGCGCACCCACGACGAGATCTTCGTCATCACCCGAATGGGAGATTGGGTGGTCACGACCGAGCCGATGGAAGCCGGTCGGATCCAAAGCGGCTACATCGGCTACCTCTCGGGTCGAGCGGTTTTCCAGGTGAGGAACAACGGGAAAAGGAGTTACTCCCTGCAGAGCTATCAGACTCCTCTAGTCGTGAAACTCGAGGAGAAGGAATACAGGCTCGAAGCGCATCAATCGGCTCCCATTCCCGATGACAAGATCCGCAAAATGGAGATCCAGATCGGGCCCTGCTCCTGGCATTTCACGCGGACATCGACCTTTCAGTTCGCCGGTGGCGTCAAGAGCATCGAGATCGATCCGAACACCCAGTACTTCAACAAGGTCCGGAACATCATCATCAGCGCGTTTGTCCTGGCTTCGATCGGGCTCCAGATGATGCCGCCTCCGAAGCCTGTCGAACAGCTTCCGGATCAGAAGGTGAAGATCGACTTCGAGCGCGCCAAGGTGCTCGTACAAATCAAACCGACGCCGGTCCCGACTCCTCCTCCGACCGCGAAACCGACCCCGCAGCCCACGGTCAAGCCGACGCCTCAACCGACGGCCCGGCCGACGCCAAGACCCACGCCGCAGCCCAAGATCACGCCCGCACCGCGGCCAACGGCGCCGCCTAAGCGCCTCGAGCCTCCGAAGCCGGTCGCGAAGACCCCTCCGCCTCCTCCCAAGCGGACTCCCGTGAAGGAGCCGCCGAGACAGGCACGTGCACCTCAGCCCGTACCGAAAGCTCAGATTCCAGCGCCCGCGCCACCAGCGCCGCCCACGCCGCCCGCCGCCGCCAAGTCCGCGGCCAACGCGCTGGCTTTCCTGGGCGGAGGAGCGAAGAAACCAGGACCGATCGTGCCTAAACCAGGCGAATACAAGAACGCCGATTTAGCCGCGAACTACAACCCCAATTCCGTCGCGCCCAAGATCGCCGTCGGCGGAGGCGCGCTTCGCAACCTCGCTAATGCCGGTGCAGGCTCAGCGGGCGCGATCGACACAAAAGGCTCCGGAGCTGTGGTCACCGGCGGCGCGGTCAGCAAAGGTGACCTTCAGGCCGGAGGCAAGAGTCTGAACGATGTCTACGGAAAGGCCAGCAACGCCGAGGTCTATAGCGGCGGCGCCGGCAAAGGCACGATGTTCGTCAATTCGAACCAGATCTCGGTCGCGGGAAGCTTGACGGCCGACCAGATCAAGAAGGCGCTGGAGCCCTACCTGAACCGGATCCGCTTCTGTTACGAGAAGGCGCTTCTTGCGAACCCCAGCGCCGCGGGGAACGTGACTTACGGATGGACGGTCGATTCGTCAGGGCGCGCGAGCGGCGTCAGGCCCGTCAAGTCGACGATTAACGACAAGGGCATGCATTTGTGCGTGGCAGGGATTATCTCGAAGGTGCCGTTCCCTCGGCCGACAGGCGGGCCCGCGGAGGTCGAGTATCCATTCAACTTCTCCGCGAGCTCCTTCTAGCTTTCGAAAGGGTGATCGACTCAGATCAACGCTGAATCGGATCCTGGCCGCCGCCGGCTCCGCCAGGGGCGCCCGGGCATTTGTCAGCCAAGGTCATCGAGCACCCGAACGCCATCTTCTCTGAAGCGCTGCCCAGGTTGACCGACCCAGGCCCGCCGCTTCGCGGAAGCGTGCAATGGAACTCGCCGACCAGTCGCACCGTCGGCTTGTGGGCGAAGGCGCTCGGATCGCCGCTGCACGGCTGGCCGATGTACCAGATCGTGGTCAGCTGCAGGCTGTCGCGATCGAGCGTGCAATGGCCTGCCGCCTCCGATCCGTTGAACTGAAGCGGAGGATCGGAATCAGAGCCTGCATCGGTGAGGAACGACGCCGACTTGATCTTCACGTTATTCACGTCGTTGTTCACGAAACGCATATCGCCCGTGTGGTTGGCCCAATTCATCTGGGACATGTCAAAGCCTTCGAAGCTGATCTTCGCTCCGTGCTGCACCGACGAGGCAAGCTCGTACTTGTGCAGGCCCTCGATCGAGAAGCTGCCGTTGTTGAAGTTGCAGTTCACTTTCTTCTGGCCGTTCGGGTTCAGCGCCAGAAACTGCAGATTCAGCTTCGGATTGTCAGGCGAAGGCGCGCTCGACACTTCCCCGTCGATGAAATTGTCGACGGCCGGGCTGTAGGCATGAGGAGGAAGCGGCTTCGAGGCCGTCTGCGCGATCAAAGTTTTGTTGCAACCGACGTCGCGGACATAGACTTTGACCAACGGGTTTGCCGCACCTGAGACGTGGTTCGAGTACCGCTTGAGGACGCTGGAGCAGTTTCCGTATTGGGAATCCCGCAGTCCGTCGCCATTGAAGTCCCAGGCGCACAGGTAAGACCC
>CAYNDM010000067.1:0-5129 GCA_964395265.1 uncultured Bacteriovoracaceae bacterium | reverse complement strand
CGTGCCGCCCGAGCCGATTCCCGCCGGAGCCGTGAAACTGTACATTCCCAGATCGCCCGGGACCTGCGCGATCTGAATTTTGGAGCTATCCACCGCGAAGCCCTGGCTTTCGGCTGAGGTACAGGAGACGCCCACGGCGTAAGACTTGGCCCGTTCGACACCGTCGAGTCTACCGATGAGCTGATAGGTGTAGTCGTTGATGCTGTCAGGAGCGGTATGCGTGTTCGCCCCGCGGTAAAGCGCGACGGACTGCGACCCGATCTTCAGCTCAAGCTCGATCTCAGGCTGGTTCGATATCACATTGATGGCGTAGGTCTCTCCCCTCTCCATCTGGAACATCCCGAATTTGGCTTGCTCGTCGTAGAGAAGGGTACTTCCCTTCAGAAGCTGGATGCTGAAGTTGGGCTGCGCTATATTGGTCAGTTCGGCCGGATCTTCAGCCGAGGCCGCGCTACGCCTTTTCTGATGACCATCTTTGTTGCAAGCGGTCACCGTCAGCATCAACGCCGACAGCGCGACCACTCCTTTCATTCCCCTGGTGCTATGGACCATAACTTCCCCCTTTCGAAAGCTATTTTGTGTCACTTGAACTCCCCTTTGGAAAACATGATGACTTTGCTGCCGCCCTGGAGCCTTCCCTCGGCTACGCGAAGCACGGACCGGTTCTCGACCACAGAGGCGTTCTCAACGAGATAGATCCGGATCAGGTTGTCCCAACCGAGGGTCGCGATGTCCTTGGCGCTCAGACTGTAACAGTCAGTATCCGCTTCGGTGCCCACTTTGGTCAGGCTCACTTTGATCGGACGATGCTCCGGAATCGCCGAGTTCGAGACGTAGATCGGCATGCCCGACTTGATTTCGACGTAGTTGGAGACCTGGTCCGAATCCGGGTCCCCGCTCGGGATGGCGTTTCCCGCGGTGAAGGCGAGTCGGTTCTTGAACGAAAGATAATCCGGGATCAGATCGCCATTCGAGTCGAACTCGTCGCGAAGCGAGCGCAGGATCCATTCTTCGCAGTCGTTCAAGCGATCCCCGTCGCGATCGGCGAAATATACGGTTCCGCCTGGAGGAGCGTTCACCCCATCGGGCTTCGGGTTCACGCTCCCGTCAGGCCAAGTTGGAGGCATTAGCCCTGAGCAGCCTGCGTAATTGTCGCGCAAAGACGCGTCTCGCGAACAAGCGGCGTCCTTGCAGGGTCTGCCCTTGATCCGATACTCCACCCCGTCCGAGACGCCGTTACCGTCCGAATCGCGCTCGAAAGGATTCGATCCGATCTTCCGCTCGAACGCGTCCGAGAGCCCGTCCCCGTCGAAATCGCTGGAAATCCTACCGTCGTCCCACCATACGGTGCTGGCGTTCTCTACGAAGACGTCCGTCAGCACGTATTTCACGTGCCGGACCGGAAGCGCGAAAAGCTCGAAGCTCACGGCCGCTCCAGCGCCGAAGACAAAGCTGTCCCCGCCGCCATCCACGGCCATCTGCGCCAACAGGCTCCGTGCGGCTTGCGCTTCGATGACCGAAGGCTCGGTCGGATCGTATAGCGCGAGATCGGCTGCCGAGATCGATGTGTAGAATCCGGTGTGAAGGATGATGTCTTCGATCACTTTCTTGTAGGTGGGATCGTTCTTCAGCTCGGCCAGCGACTGCTGCGTGGGATCGATGATGAGGCCTTGGATATCCGCCGCGTAGTCCAGATTCCTGTAGCCGTTAGGCACCGTGTTGTCGCGGACCCGCGGAACCCCGTCGCTCACGAAAATCATGACATAGAGCGAGCTCCGCTCGGATCCCGGAATGGCGAGATCGAGCTCCGATTGCGCGTCGGCCTGGATCACCTGCCGGGCTTTGGTCAGCGCGGCCTGGTAATCGGTGTAGCCCGTGTCGTCCTGAAGAAGATCTTTCTTTTCCTGGGTCACCACGGCTGTGAACGCGGCCTTGTCGTCCGTGAACCCGGTCATCCCGTCGGGAACCCAAGCGCCCGTGCTGAAATTCAGCAGGTGGAAATAGGTGTAACCGGGATCTTCGGGCGTATTGGCCAGAAAGTTCAGCAGAGATCCGAAGCGGCGGGCTCCAGTCGGGTCGGTAGCCACGGGAGGATCAGTGGAGATGGAGACTCCCTGATTCGATCCGGAGCGATCCAGGACGAAGAGGTACTTCACCCTCTGCTTTTTCTCGGAAGCGGACCGGGTGCAAAACGTAGCCGAAGCCTCGGCGTACTCGATCGCGGCGTTCAAGTCGACCTGCTCCAATCGATAAAGCCTCTCCCCCTTCGAGCACCCGAAAACGAGGCCGATCGAGACGAACCCTAAGATGCGATTCAGGTTAGAGGTCCTCATTTTTCGCTGAAAACTCCCGGTGAAGAGAAATCGAGTTCAAAAACATCGCCGTCAGCCGCGTTGGCCGGAACCTCGATCGCGCTGGTGTGAAGGTACTTCTCGGAGCCGTCCGATTCGATCAGATGGACCGTGACCAGGTTGTCCCCGGCTTCGCTCAGGATCGGAATCTGGCTCACCGTCATCCGACTACACTGGCCGTTCGCCCCGTCCTCAACACTGATCTGATACCGGTACTCGATCGCCTTGAGCATGTTTCGATGATTGCTCTCGGCCACCGGAGTGTTTCGCTTGCATTCCTCGAGATTAGTCAGTCCGTCACCATCGGTATCAGCCGCAGCATCGGAGGGGTTGAGCGGGTTGAGTCCGCATCGAAGCTCCAGATAGTCGGGGATATCGTCCCCATCGGTGTCGAACTTGGCTGGATCCGTGTGAGCAAGACGGGCCTCTTCGCAGTCGGTGAGTCCCAGCCATTGAGGCCTGGCGCTACCGAACGGATCACGGGCGACGAAGACGTCCCCATCGGCATCCACGAGATCGATCATTCCGTCGGAGTTCGCGTCGACAACCCCCGGGCAACGCAGGCGTGCCTGGTCGTCGCGCTGGATCCCCGCAAGGACTGTCAGGAGATCCCCGTAGAGATCCAGATTAGTGTCGGCCGAGTATGGAGAGATGTCGAAAATCGGTGCCAACTCGCGTTCGCGGCTGTCCTCGATCCCGTCACGGTCGCTGTCGGGCATCGCTTTTCCGTTCACCGCTTTCACGGAGAAGTTGCTCACGAAGAGCTCGCGAAGCGATCGGCCCGATGCCGTGGGGCAATAGTTCCTAATCACGAGATTGACCCTGGGAGGTGGGACCTCCATCTCGACCTCGAGCATGGATTCCCCCCGCCGCTCGTCCCGGCAGCCATGGAGACCCGACGCGAAAGCCGCCAAAAAAGCGCAGAGCTGTAGGCCTCGAATCGCTTTCATCGCCAAGCTCCCGTCTCTGACTCCTCGATCAGCAGAAACCTGGCGGAGCCATCGAAGCTCTTCTCGGCGACGCGATCAACGACTTCGTTCACGACCGAGGCGGACTTCTCCATCAGGTAGACCTGAATGACGTTGTTCGACCCGATCGTGTTCACGTTCTGAACTTTCAGCGAGAAACACTCCCGATCGGCGTCAGAGGAGACGCCTTTGAGCTGATAGTGCATGGGAAGCACCGAATTCACCTGGAAGTTGGGCACCAGCGGCGGAAGCCCCAGCTTGATCTCGTTGAAGTTGCTCATCCCGTCGAAGTCCGGATCTCCGGAAGCCGGATTCGTGCCCGCCTTGAACTCGATCCCGTTCTTCAAGGCGAGCCAGTCGGGGATCCCGTCGCCGTTCGAGTCCATCAGGCCAACTCCGGCGGCGTTGCCCAGGATCCTTTCCTCGCAGTCATCCAGGCCGTCCTTGTCGGTGTCGACGTAATCAGGTTCGTTCCTGGAATTGATGGTTGTCGGGATGCCCGCGCAAATGCTCGCGTAGCTCGGCCCGCCGATCGGCGACCCGTCCTTGATCAATTCGACGAAATCCGAAATGCGGTCTCCATCCGAATCCATCAGGTAAGGATTCGATCCAAGCTCGAGTTCTTCCTCGTCGGAGATGCCGTCGGTGTCGCTGTCCAGCACCGGTCTTCCGTCCTTCCATACGACCGAGGCGTTGTGAACGAACGCGCCTGATAGGTTGTATCGGATCACTTTCGAAGGAACGGTGAAAAGATTGAAATCGATGACCGCGCTCCCGCCAAACTCGTAGAACAAGCCGTTACCGCGATCCGCCATGGCCTGCAGCAGGTCGGCAGCCTTCTGGTCGCGATTGTTCGTGTTGTAGTAGTAGCCCGTGAAGAGATTGATGCTCTCGACCATCTTGGTGTTGGCCGCCAACGCCATGATCCCTGCTACGCGCTGGATGATGGTCGCAGGCTGCTGGATCGTCGCCGAGAAGATCGGCTCCGTGCTTTGGATCTTCTCGATCGGGAATCCGTCGCTCAGAAACACGATCATGTAGGTCGACGCGACGGGCGGGTTCTGCGCCTGCTCTTTCGTGATATCGGAGGTAATGAGCGCCTTCACCTCGTCCAAGGTGTCGCGGTAATTGGTCGCCCCGGTGTCCGCCGTCGCGAGGGAGTTCTCGACGCGGGCACGGAAAACCGCCGGATCGCTGGTGAAGGAAGCAGCCTGAGTGTTCGGGGAGCTGCTGAAGCTGATCAGCGAAAAGGCCTTCATGGGGTCGATCGTAACCCCTTTGGCCTGGTTATCCGCCGCGACCTTGTCGATGAACTGGAGGAGACTTGTGTAGCGCCTGAAGCCTCCACCTTCGGCGACCGGGATCGAGGGATCCCCGGGGTCAGTCGCGAACGGGCAGCGATCGTCGGGATTGTTCGGGTCATTACCTTCATTAAAGAAAAGCCCATCTGGATCGTCGGGGTCGGTGCTGGGCTCGAGGCGGTAGTTGTCGACGTTACTGCCTGATTTGTCGATTACGAAAATGTATTTGAGCTTGGCGTGGACTGGAACGGCGGGCTTGGTGCAGAAATCGACCTGGACCTGCGCAGGGGGCTCGACCTTGAACTCTCGGGAGTTCGCAAGCCGGGTGAGTCCGCCTACGTCCCTTCAGGACGTAGAGCCAAAGGCCAGCAGCGCGGCCAAAGCTATAAATGCCTTGACGCTACCATGGCCATGACCTTTCCCAGGATTGAAGATCACTGACATACCCCCGAACACCTGTGGTTATGCAAGAAACGGGCAGTCAAAAATCTTCAGAGATTCTAAATGGG
>CAYNDM010000066.1:897-11374 GCA_964395265.1 uncultured Bacteriovoracaceae bacterium | reverse complement strand
ATGTAACCGAGCCAGTTACACAAATTCTGGGACGCTCTCAAGCGCGAGGTCATTGGCGGGCTACGCAGCCTCCAGAAGCGCCCAGATAAAGTCCGCTCCTTCTTCCAAGAGAAAAACACCCGCTACGCCGTCTGACTCGTGTCCTCTAACCTACGGACTCCTTAGTATAGCTTTAAACTGAGGCCGATCCGCCAGGCTGGCGAAGGGGAAACTCACGCCCTGCTGTTGACGGAGCTCTGAAGTATTGCGACGAATGGGGACGCCCGCGTTGGATTATAAACTGCGCAACAAGATTCGGATGTGACAGACTTCCGACGTCGGAGGTGGAATTGAAATGGGGAAGATCCGAAAATTGGTGGAGCTAAGCGGGTTCGAACCGCTGGCCTTCGCAATGCCATTGCGACGCTCTACCAACTGAGCTATAGCCCCACATTTTCGGTAGATGGGGAACACTTACCGATACTTGAGCCGGTTTGCAAGCCCCGGCGCAAGCGAGCAGGAAATCGGGTTGTACCGCCTGCTCGCTGCTCCGCGCCAGCCTGTATCAGGATGACGTCAAAGCCGTTAAAAGGGTCGCTTTAGGCGAGGGGAGATCTTTTCGATCCTTCCGGAGACGATCTGGAAAATATTGAGGTCCGTTCCCGAGTGCCAGATATCGCCGTCTTCCTGGACCTCGAAGGCCAGGTTCCGGGTTCCGCCACCGCCAAGTCCGCCTGAGTCCTGCTTGCCGAGCAGATCAAAGGGGTTGCCTCCGCCCCCGGCGCCGCCTCTGCCTGAGGGTGCCCCACCTCCGCCACCAGCGTAGGCCGTACCGCCGACGCCGTTCTCGTAGTTGCCGCTTCCGCCGTACTTGCCGGGGTTGGTCGCCGCGTCCTGAGCCAATGCGCCAACGGAACTACTCAGACCTCCTGCCCCAGCCGCGTTCAGCGCGCCGCTGACCGCGCGTCCGACGTCTCCGGTTTCGAGTGCGTCACGAACCAGGTCCTGGATATTGGGGTGATTCGCCATCGGCTTAAGGAGGCGATCCAAGCCAGAGTTGACCAGTGCCGATCCGTCAGTCGATTTCAGGAGCTCTGCCCGCACCTCCTCATCAGATGCGGTGCCTGATTGATCCGCGCCGAGGGAGCTCGTTCCATGAGTCGGGGTGCCGCCGCCGGCGCTGCCTGGGCCAACGCCGGTCTGAGCATAGCGATTGTCGTAATATCCGGGACCGCTATTCCAAGATTCTCCGTTGGGGCCTCCTGGAGCGAAACTTGTCCCGTTATACATCCCGGCGATGCGCTCCTGGATGTCTTTGCACGTGCTCTTTCTAGCCTTACCTTGGCTGTTCATGCTGTTGGCACGGATTCCGGTCATGATGCCATAGAAGGCTGCGGAGGCGCAGGCGAGTTTCTTTGCCGAAGGGCCCTTGGATCCTTCGCTCCCAGCGGCACCAGCAGCATCAGTGCCGCCTTCAGCAGCAGCGCCAGCAGCACTGCCGCGACTAGCCGCAAACGCCCCCCAAGTGGAAGCGGCGGTACCTCCCAGTCCGGCTATTGCACTCGTAATCTGCTCGAACTCGGACTTGAGTTTCTTCTGTTCAGTCCATGTCGCAATCGTGGCGACCGCGCCTGCAGCGGTACACGCGTAAGCCGCTCCGGGCATTGCGCTGAGAGGGCCCAAGAGGCAGACGGCGCCACACGCAGCGACAGCCGCGAGATCCAGGTACAATACCGTTTTTTCGCTCCCACTTGCTTTTTTCATCTGCCGATAGGCGCGGCAGCGCATGGCAAGATCCGATTTGTAAGCAAAGCAATTGAAGAGCTTGGTCTGAACGGTGCGGCAGCTGCCGTCACCCGCGAAGCGAGGATGCGGGCACTGCTCATCTGTCAGCGGCGTGAGATTCTGCCTGGGCATGTACATCGAATCTGTCGATTGCCCGTGATCCGCGCACCATTGATGATCGATCCTCGCTTTGTCGGCTTGGTCGAATCGTGCGCAGACGTCATCACAGGATTGGGCCTCTGGGGCATTCTTCGACGAATCCCAATACCTGACGTCGTCGAAGTTGCCCTGCGCAGCCGAAGCGTCGATGGATAAAATCAACGCCAATCCCGAAGCGAGCATGGTTTTCGTCGTCATATGCCACCCGTCCCCTTTTTTTATCTCTTTTTCTGCCTCGGCAGGCCCGAAAGCGCCCGATTCAGAGGGCTCTGCCATTCCATATCTATAATCTTATCTCGGCTCTGATCGATTCGGCCCGAGACGATCTGAAAAATCGTCCCCGAAAAGCCCTCATGCCAGATGTCGCCCACGCTCGATAACGCCGGCTTTCGTGAAGCCTCGAAGTGGAGCTCTTCCGGTGCGCGCGTTCCCGTACTGCCTGATCCGATGCCGCCTGAACCAAGGAACGGATTGGAGCTTCCAGCACCTGCGTTCGCGCCCGATCCTCCAGCGCCCGCTGATTTGGCGGCGCTGCCAGCGACTCCACCAGAAGGGGAGGCGGCACCCCGCTCGTGGCTTGCTAGAAGGTCCTTGGCTTCAGTCGTCGTTCCTTCGAGCGCGGATCCGCCCATCGAATAGTTTCCGTGATCCAAGCCAGCCAACCCTTGCTTCATGCTGGGCGAGAGATGGGAAAACCCCGCGAGAATCGAGCCGGGGCCTTCCTTCTCGAGGCGCTGCGCGAGATCCTCGAGAGTCATCCCGGTAACCTTTTGAAGGAGCTGCGGGATCTGCTCTTTGTTTTCGAGCTGATCCAAGACTGCGGATTCGAACTTCGATGCCTGGAACCGCGATCCTGGGAAGTTGGATCGCGCATCGCTGAAATCGAGGCCGGGGTAGCTTGCGCTGCTCGCGCTGCCGCTGAAGCTTCCCCCTGCATCGCTACCGGGAAGTGCGCTCGAGCCCTTGAAGTCGCTGATGGAGCCCTCCTTAGGGCCGGATTCCGTGCTGAAAGCCAGAACCATTTCAGGCGGCAAAAGGTCGCGAACGTGTTTGCAGTCTTTTTCGGCGGAGGAGTCGAAACCCTTGCGTGATTTCCATTTGATTGCCGCGATTCCGGTCAGGATCCCTCCGACCACACAGGCAGGAGGAGCGCCGACCTTGAGCAAAAGGGTGCTTTTCGTGCCTACAGCCGCCGCGGTGGCCAGCCCGGCCGCAGTGCCCGAAACGCTGAGGATTCCATCCCAGACGTTCATGAACTGTTGACCGTCCTTGATCAGCATGAAGGTGCTTGCCAGGTCCGCGAGGACAGCCGCGCCTCCCGTGGCCTTGCAGGCGGTTTCGACAGCACCCTGAAACGGGGAGGGGATGCAGGCTAGGAAGCAGATTGCGGCAGCTGCGGTATAGATGGGCACCGCACGACCGCTTTTCTTGGATGCGCTTTGCTTCAGCTCCCAAGAATCGCAGAGCGGGCCGACTTGAGCCCATTTTTGACGTAGATCTTTCTGGCAGTGCCTGGGCACTTCCATTTGAGAGGACGCGGACGGGCTTTGCTTGATCTGCTCAAGTTGCTCGCAGAGCTGGTCATCGACAGCGCTCTTCGAATTTTTGTAAGCCGTGCATTGTTGGGAGCAGTCGCTCGCGGCGTAGGCCAGTCGTGTTTCGCCGGTCAAAGACGCGAGAGCCAGGAGAGCCGCCAATGGAAAGCTTGAGAGTCTCCTCATTGCTTCCTCCGCGTGGTCTTGGATGGGGGAGGAAGCAGGCGTTGTCCGACGAAGGAGTAGCGGTAAGTGATTCTGTCGAAGATGCTCATGCTTCGATCTTCGACAGAGGTCGCGGGACGACGGTCGGCCGTGCCAAGCGAGATCTCGCGACTGCCTTCAGGGCGTGCGTCCTTGGGTGCATTGCCGCCGGGACTCAATTGCGCCATGAAATTCTTCACGAGATCTCCCATGGAGAGATCGGAACCGTCGATGGCGACGGAGGCCATCGAATCCGAAGCGCCTCCGGCGCCACCCGCGTACTGGCTTCCGGCCACTTCTTGATCCAGTTTGGTTTCGAGCGCTCTCAGGACTGTGGCGAGTTTCGAGCTTTGGTCGCTGTTGAGGCCGCCGCTGAATGCGCTGGCGAGCGCTCCGGCTCCGGAGCTTGAGTCAGCACCCCGGACAAAATCAGGAAAGCTGAATCCCGCGGCTTTTTCGAATTCCGCTTCGAAGCGAGGCGATCGAACGAAGACAGGCAGGCTAGGGTCATGAGCAAAGGCGCAGGCTACAAAATCGCGGGTCGCGCCGCTTTGCTCGGCTGCAAGGCAAGCAGGGCTCATTTTTTTTCTCTTCTGAGAAGCACCATCCTGCGCTTGGGCAGAAAAAGCTCCAGCGTTGCCCGCAGGGCCGCCTCGGTCCGCGCTTCCCGTTCCCGGCAGCGTTCCGGAGGTCTGGGCATAGCGTGCGGCCTCGCCTTGTAAATCCTCCGCCTGCTCCAAGTTGCGTTCCTTCTCGGTCTCGCTCTCCTTGACGCTTTTGCGCTTGTTAAGCGCCGTCACGGTCGCTTTTGCGCCTATGAGGCAAGCGCTCCCGTCACGGCCTTTCGAGGTGGCTTCTCCACCTGAGTTTGCGGCTCCTTTGCTTATGCCTCCAACCGCTACCGAGTCGATCGTGTTGCCCCCGATGGCTTGAAACAGGACGGCCAGATTTCTTGTCGCGGCCGATTCGCTCGCTCCTGCCGCCATGTTCGCCCCGCTGCAAAGCTGTTTGGAGGTCGCGATCGCGGTGCAGCTGACGAAACAAACCGCCGCGGCTCCGGCCCAGACCTTCCACAGGATATTGTTCGTGCGTGCTCCGGCGTCTAGGGACTCGGCAGCATCGCCGTATTGGGACTTCTGCCCTCCTCTTGCGTCACTCGCGTCCGAACAGGGGGAGCTCGGGTTGGAGTCCGCCCAGGCGCTCAGCGAAGACTGGGCGCTCAGGCCGAAAGCCAAGCCAATGACCAGGCCGAAGCGTGAAAGCGCGCGTAGTGTTTTGATTGCCCCCGAGATCCCCATGCGTTTAGTCCCCGAATCGAATGACGCTTATTTCCTCAGACCCACCAGACCTTTGCCCTGCTTCTCCTGATAGGCTTGATGAATTCGATCGAAAAGATTGGCGTGACGTCCCAGCAGCGAGTCCGGGCTTTCGGAAGCAAGAGCGCGATCGCCGCTTGAGTATTCCAGGATCCCGGGACCCGAAGGTTCCTCTTCGCCTTCTTTGGGAAGGAACTGGGCCAGCATTCCAGAGAGGTCCGGGCCGCTGTCACCGGCTCCGCCGCCAGCGCCTCCGCGGCCTCCTCCTGCCGGAGCTCCACCGCCGACCTCATATCCGCCAACCGTTTTCGCGTTCTCAGCGTAACGAGCACCGGGTTCGCCCTCGCTGCCTTGTGAAGGCGCGACACTTCCGCCGCCGAATCCGACGCTTCCGCCACCGCCACCGCCCACGCCGCCTGTCCTGCCGACTTGGAAGCCTCCAGGAGCCGGAGGGGCTTGTTTGAGTTTGTCATCGACAGGCATGCCGAACCCTTCGCCGAGGCCGCCGTCTTCTTTGAAAGCGTCGTCGTCGTCGATCACCGAATGCTGATCGGGCGTTCCTCCATTGCCACCAGTGACGGCCAGCGCCTGCCGAGGAGTATTTGATCCTTCAGGCGGGGCCAAAGAGTCCCAACCGGGGAGTTGTCCGCCAGCGCCTTGGTTTTCGATCTGCTCGAGTCTTTCCTGGAGGTTCTTCTCGCCCCGGGCAGCCGTCAAGCTCGCAGCAGCGGCGGAGAATTGCATCGCTGCTTGGAGCCCGGATCCGACTTTGCCGGTCTTGGCGTTCTCCATATAGGTTTGCTGGTCGCTGATCGCGCCGTGTATTTTCTTGATCTTGGTTTTAATCGCGGTCTTCTGAACTTCGAGTGCGGTTTTGCTGTCTGGATCATTGTTCGCTGCTGCTATCTTTGCATCGAGCGCAACCAGTTTTTCATTGTACTGCTGCAATTGAGCTTTGAGCTTTTCAATGTTTTGCTTGTGAACCTGCTGCCGCTTCCAGAGCTGTTGGGCCATCACCGCGTTGGCGGCGCCCGATGCTCCTTGCATGACCGCCGCTGTTTTCATGGTCTTTGATGCCCCACCATGTATGCTGGACATCTTTCCGTCAGAGGCAGCCCGGTTGTAGTTGATCTGACCGGAAATCTGCGTTGCGACTACGCCTGCCGCCTGGGCGGCTTGGTTCACGGTATTGGCTGTGTTGATCTTTCCGTCCGTGATCTTGCAGTCGCCGCTGTAGTTCGTCGTGTGGTTGCCATCTTTATCCACGCGCGCGGACATGTAGCATTTTTGATAGGCGTCGTAAGCCTCAAGATCCTCGTCTTCTGAGGAGGCACCGGAAGTTTGCCCGAAGAGATCCGGGCAAATGAGGAGACTTAACCCAAAGGTGACCAGTAGTGCCCGAGTTCCTGTCCTCATTCTGAATTCCCCCATGCCCAGATACTCCGAAGACACAGCGTCTTGAGAGATACCCGACCTTTCTATTTTGTCTCCTTTTTTTATCGGAGTCAATTAGTCGGAAATTGAAAGAAATTTCCCGTGGTCCTGAATTTCCATGGTGATGCAGATAGTTAGCGACCTGCGCTAACTCTACGATTTGCCCTGGTAATTCGATTTTCAGATCAGAATAGTCAATTTTTTTACTTGAAATGAAACAGCTTTTTTACTTGGCATATCAGTTGCTCTTGCCGCCCGTCCTAAAGCCTAGTCAACAATCTGCGGGTGGGGGACCCGAATTAAAATGAATCAAAAACAGTGGGGAATTGGGGGGGTGTCCCTGGTTGGAGTGCTGTCTTTTCTTTCTTTCGCTCCAGCTTACGGATCAAACAAAGAAATCATTGTCCGGTTGAACCAGCCGCAAAATACTTGGTCCTCGACCGCACGCTGGACGCAAAATCAAAACTTCGCCATCCAGCCTGAGTTCGAAGTTCTGAACAGCTCCGAAGGGGTGGTTAGGCTCCGGTTCGCGAGCGAAGAAGAAGCCCTCAGGGCTCGCTCCCAGCTCCAGGGAGCGATGGGAGTTTCCGCGGTCGCTCCCAATCTGCTGTATCGTCCGCAGATCAAATACACGTTCAAGAAACTCGAACGCAAGAAGCCAGAGACCTTCCTGGGACTTCCGGTGACTCCGCTCTTGAGCGGAATTCGCGAGCTTTGGAACGAGCTTCCTGAAGTACGTCTTCCTGAGGGCGCTCCTTTGGATGGAGCGGACCCGCTCGTGACCCAGGATTGGGCGCTCAAGAATGTCAATCTTCCCGAGCTTTCCTCTGAAGGTTTGGCTCAGATCACGACAGCCGTGATCGATACGGGCATCGACTACAATCACGAGGACCTCGTGGACGCAATGTGGCGTGATCCAGCGGACTCGAAAATCGTGGGCTATGATTTTGCGAACGACTCAGACAGGCCTTTCGATGTTCGTCACTTCGATCTTGAGGGATGCCTGAACGATTTGGCGTGCGCCTGGGGACTCGATCAATCCGCTTATCTGGTCAATCCCGGCCATGGGACTCACTGCGCAGGCCATGTGAGCGCGGTGTACAACAATAGCGTCGGCATGCACGGGCTGGGGATTTCCTCGCGCGTGATCGCTCTCAAAGGGTTCTATGACGTGGGCCATGAGCACGCGGGCCGTGGCGACGACGCCGCTATGATCAAGGCGATCGATTACGCGATCGCCAAAGGCGCGAAGGTCATCAGCGCGAGCTGGGGTGGAAGTCAGCCTCCGGAAGACGCTGAGAACTCGGAGTTGAAGCAAGCCCTCATTCGGGCCCAAAAAGCTGGGGTTCTGGTGGTCATCGCTGCGGGGAACAACGGCGAGGACCAGGAGCAGGTCGAAATGCCGGTTTATCCTGCGAAGTATGATCTGGATAACCTGATCGTCGTCGCGGCGACGGACCAAAGCGATGAGCTCGCCGATTTCTCCAATTACGGAGCTCGGAGCGTTCATCTTGGCGCACCTGGCGTGAAGATCCTCTCAACGACAGTAGGAAGCAGCTACAGTGACGAGGTAGCGCGACTCCAAACCCGCGATGGCCGAGAGCTCGTTTTGGATTGGGATGGGACCTCGATGGCCACCCCGATCGTGGCGGGGGCTGTGGCCCTGGTTTGGGCGCAGTATCCTGAGGAGAACTATCTTCAGATACGCGCGCGTATCTTGAACAATGTTCGTCGCGTACCTGGCCTCGACGGCAAGGTCGTGACTGGGGGAGTGCTGGACGTAGCAGCTGCTCTTCGCTGAGCCTTCGGGTTCGCTAGAGCTGGCGTAGCTCCAGTGTTCCAATCAAGGCCGCGTGTTTCCTAAGGGTTTGGGGGGAGGAGACGCGCGGCCTTTGCTTTTTTCGCAACCGGCTTTTCTCTACCGGGGTAATTCCTGCGGTCCCCCTGGTCTTCTGGCGCCTTCGCGCCTGTAATCGCTAGATTTCGCCCGCGAGGCTCGTTTTCCAGAGCTTCTGGATCTCGCGCCGCCCGTGGTCCTTTTGCCCAAGCAAGAGCGCAAGCTTCACGTAGGCGCACTCAGGCGTCATCCTTCCTGCCCAGGTCAAGCCATGCTCCAGGAGCGTCCTGCCCGCTCCGTACTTGGCGGGATCGCTTTCGCTGACCAGGATCACGGGAAGACGCGCCTGCCGCGCGCGAGTCAAAAACTCCAGGAAGTCAGGATCATGGGTCGGGGCGGTGCCCGAGGGAAATCCCTGAAGGACAAGCCCGCGAACGCGACGCAAGAATGATTCGTCGAAAGCGCTCGATGGAAAGCCCGGCACCAGCTGCAGAAAGGCCACTTTGGAGTCAAAGCGCGGTGCGAGTCGAAGCGTCTTGCCTTTCTTGGATGAGCGGAGAAGCTCGGCGTATCGGATCTCAGTACCGACGCGAGCCACCGGTTCGGCGTAAGGGCTGTCGAAGGCACCGAATGAAGAGGCGCTGAGCTTCCGCGTGCGATTGCCCTGCAGAAGGCGGTCATCGAAAAAGACCAGCACCTGCTGAGTCAGTGGCCTTGGACCGTGCGCCGCGATCTCGATTGCCGAGATGAAGTTGCGCCTGGCGTCCGAAAGATAAGCGGACAACGGAATCTGCGCTCCGGTCAAGACGATCGGCTTGCGGCACGGCCTCAGCAGGAACGAAAGCGCGCTCGCGGTGTACGCCAAAGTATCCGTTCCGTGGAGGATGACGATTCCGTCGTAGCGGCTCCACTTCGACTGGATATGTTTGGCCAGCGTGATCCATTCATCCGGTCCGATGTGGGCGCTGTCACGGTTGAATAAGATATCGATTTCGCAATGCGCAAGAACGCGGATCTCCGGCACTCGTTCGAAAAGATTTTCCCTCAGGCGGTCCGCGCTCATTGGAGCCACGCCGAGGGTCTCCTGCGTCCGTGGATTTTTTGTCACGGCCTGCATTCCGAACGTGCCGCCCGTGTAGATGACCAGAACGGAAGGTTTGGCGTTCGAAACTTGCGCGCGCGAAAGTGACATGTCAGGATAAGGTATCTTCAGTTGGAGGTTCTGTCCATATGGCGGACGTTGCACCGAAAAGCGGCGAATTTCTCGAAGGGAAGCTTTGGTTCACTCGCAAGAGTTCGGTGATCACCGTTGGCCTGACTAACTCCGGAATTGAAGAGATTGGGGCTGTCGAGAGCATCGAGTTCCCTTCAGAGGGAGACGATTTTGACAAAGGCGACGTGGTGGCCACGGTCGAAGGCACGAAAGGCAGCTTTGAAGTCACGGCGCCCGCGGCGGGTGTCGTTCACGAAATCAATGAGGCTGCCAAGGCCGAGCCGGAAATGATTTCCGAGGATCCGCTTGAAGAAGGTTGGCTCATCAAACTCGAGATCCAAGACGCGTCGGACCTCAAAGAATACGCGATTGACGAAGGCTAAGGTCGATCGCGCGTCCGAGACCGCATCGAACACGATCGCTTCCGAACCCAGCCCGACCGACTCGGATCTGGGAATGGCGTTCGCCGTGGGGCATAAGCCAAGTCTGCCGCTTGCTCCGCAGGACGTCACCCTCTTCAAGGCCTTTCAGTCCAATCTCCTTTCCTTGATCTCGCACGAGCTCAGGACCCCGCTCATGGGGATCCTCAATGCGCTTTCGCTCCTGGACGAGTCCAATCAGGACGCAAGCGAGCAATCAGCCTCGGAGCTGATCTCGATGGCCAGGCGAAACGCGCATCGCCTGCAGCAGACTCTGGCTTCGCTTCTAGACCTGGCGTCGCTCGAGAGCGGCACTTTCCATGCGCGGCTGCGCGAGGTCGATCTGCCCAGAGTGGTACGGGGCCGAGTGCAATCCCGCAGCTCGTTTTTGAAGGACCAGCAGATCGAGGTGGATCTGCGGGTGCTGGTCTGCGGCGAAAGCTCGGATCATAGCGAAGCGCCGCTTCTGGCCGATCCTCAGAAGCTGGGGCGCGCGATCGACCTTTGCCTGGATGTCGCGGTTCCGAGGATCGAAAGCGGAGCGAGTATGGAAGTCGAAGTGCACGCTTCGCGGTTCGAGCTCAAGTTTCCCTTGA
>CAYNDM010000066.1:0-887 GCA_964395265.1 uncultured Bacteriovoracaceae bacterium | reverse complement strand
GAGCAGTGGAGAGCGAGCTGGAGCCAGGCTGTGGCAGGTTATGAGGGAGGGGTGGTCCAGCCCGGTTCGGCCTTCGCCGGCGCCCTCCAGACCGAGCAGGCGTTTCTCTCCAGAATGGAAGAGGGGCTAGGGAGCGAGTTTCTTCTGATCCTCGAGATCGCCCGCTTGCACCATGCCCGGTTCACCGCCCGTTTCGATCCTGATTTCAAGGACAGAACGGTCGCGCTGACCTTCGAGCTCCCCGAGCTCTCCAGCGAGGAGGGGCTGAGAGCCGTCTTGGCTTCGCGCGCTTACCAGGCCTCGATGGATCTGGGGACCGTCGCTTTAGCGCTGGTTCAGATCCCGGCGGGAGTTCCCCCCGGCGAGTTTCGAGCCAATGTGAAGAAGAATTTGTTTCGCGCCACGGACGCGGTCTATCTCTTGCCCGAGTCCTCGCAAGTCGCTCTGGTCATGGATGATTGCAAGCCTGAGGATACTCCCCGTCTCCTGGGAAGGATCGAAAAAGCGATCGGCCAGCCGCTTCGCCACGGGATCGCCACCTTTCCCATCGAGACGCCCGATCCGTCCCATCTGCTGGATCTGGCGTCCCGCAAGCTCGAACAGCATCACGTCAGGCCGGGCTGATCGCTCGGCAGCGCTCAAAGCACGTCTAAACGACGAATAAGCAAAGCTTTTTCGTGGTGGTTCATTCCCGGCTTTTGGGATATAGCTTGCTCCAAAAAACATTCACTGAACGTGAGCGGCGGAAGTCCCATGAGCGAGAAGTTTTTCATCAAGACCTTCGGTTGCCAAATGAACGTGGCTGATACCGAGCGGATGGCATCCTTGCTATCTGAGCAGGGCATCGATCCGGCCGAGGGGCCCGAGGACGCGGATATCATCATAAT
>CAYNDM010000065.1:0-11391 GCA_964395265.1 uncultured Bacteriovoracaceae bacterium | reverse complement strand
CCTTCCCGACCCCCATATAAGCCAAAGCCCGATCCGGGTGCCTGGAATCGCTCACCCAGCACCAACGAACGTTTTTATGTGAGGCCACGAACGGTTCATCGGCCGTCCTGAGCATTAACCCCCCAGGACGAGCCGCCAATAACGGCATCAACGAGGAGTGCCAGCCTTCCCGGATCGAGAAGCGTCCCCCGGCAGGAAACCGATGCAACGCCAGAGCCTCAAGAGGCACTCGCGCCTGCGTGCCGCGATTCGCGAAACCATGCCGTGCGTAGAGAGCCCGTTCGCCGCCCCCCAGAAACCCATTGGAGACCCCCTTGGACTCGAGCCATCCGAGGCTCGCCTCGACCAAGGCGCTCGCGATTCCCCGCTTTTTCCAGCCTTCCCGGGTCACCACCGCTCCGATCAATCCGATAGCGCTGTTTTCGGCCCCTTTGAGGCGCGCCTTGCGAGCGCAAGCGATCGCGACCAGAAGCCCGTCGGCGAAGGCCCCGAATCGCTCGACCCCCGCATGCCCCCGAGACGGCGACCAGATCGGGAAGTCATCGTAAAAGGATCGGCCAGCCGGGACGCCGAAACCCTCGTTCAGGAGCTCTTCCATCGCCTGTTCGGCCGAGGCATCACAGACTGTGTCAATCCGGAAGTCCACGAATTCATTGTATCCGAGATTTTTAGGTCAAAAACCGGGCATTTTCTGCCGATAGGGGAAATCAGGAGGACATCCACCGATGTCTAAAAAGCACAAATTCGATCTGACGAAACTCGTTCATCGAGGCGATCTAAAGGACGGCCAGACGCTCTTCTTCCTGAGCGACCCAAGCAAGACATGCAAAGTCGCCCGCCAACCCAACGGCGAATACAAAGTCGTCGTGGGCAAAGACACGATGACGGTACATGCCTTCGCGAGCCAATGCCTGGGCCAAGAGCCTCCAGATCATGCTTCGCGCTGGTTCCGCACCGAGGGAGGAAAGACTCTCTACGAACTCTGGCAAGCTGACGACGACTACGCTCAGGCCGCCTAAGACCCTGAAATCAGGCGAATTGAATCAATCCTGGGGATGGAGGGAAAGAGATTTCTTCCATCCCCTCTTTTTTTTCTAAAGAGTTTCGCCCTGTGTCCGATCAGAACCATGGAAGCAGGAATGAAAGCAGGCCAGGAGGCCTGAAGTAATTCCGGCTCACCCATAAAGAAGGCCATGGATCGGCCGAGCTCGCCAGGTTGGCGGGCGGATTTACCTCAGGGAGGAGGGGTTATGGGACTTAGGATCAATACAAACGTACCAGCCCTGATCGCGCAGCGAAACCTGCGCGGCACCCGCACTTCTCTCGATAGAAATCTTGAAAGACTGAGTTCCGGCTCGCGGATCAATCGCGCAGGCGACGACGCCGCCGGGCTCGCGATCTCCGAAAGCATGCGCGCTCAGCTGCGTGGTCTAGGACAGGCCGAGCGAAACGCGCAAGATGGGATCTCGTTGGTCCAGGTCGCCGAAGGAGCGATGGCCGAGATCTCGAATATGCTGATCCGATTGCGCGAGCTGGGCGTCCAGGCCGCTTCGGACACGGTCGGCGACAATGAGCGCAGATTCCTGAACCTCGAGTTCCAGCAGCTACTGGAGGAAATCGACCGCATCGCCCAAAGCACGGAATACAACGGCGTACCCCTGCTCAACGGGCAGGCCTCGAACTTCGAGATCCAGGTCGGCACCCGCAATAACCCGATGGTCGATCGCGTGAAGCTGTTCGACGGCAACGCGGCCGACGTGAACGTCGTCTCATTGGGCATCAATCTCGCGAACGTAGCCGACAAGATGAGCGCCCAGAACAGCCTGGCGGCGATCGATACGGCGCTCAGCAACGTGACCGCGATTCGCGCCGAGTTCGGGGCGATGCAAAACCGGCTTCAATCCGTCATCAACAACGTCATGATCAGCCGCGAGAACCTGGCGGCCGCCAACAGCCGCATCCGAGACATGGACTTGGCTGAAGAAGTGACGGAGATGACGAAGAACCAGATTCTGATGCAGTCCGGGACCTCGGTCCTGGCTCAGGCCAACAACACGACCAAGACGGCGCTCAGCCTTCTGGGAGGAGCGTGATGGCGATGAGGGACGGCATCGAGAGGCCTCCTAGCACGTGAGAAACGGGCTAGGAGCCGGAAAAATTTGACCCGAAGCGAAGGCGCTTGCCTGAGCTTGTTTCCTGGATAGCGGCGACAGGGTCCGCTCCCGAGCACCATGACGGTGCCACGGAGCGGACTCGCCGCGGAACAGGACAAGACGGCTTCGGACGGCAACCGCAATCAGGCGCGCGAGCGCGCGCGGTCGGTTGACGGATCAGGTTCGTTCGGCGTGAAAGCGCTGAACTTGGCCCGGCGTGGGTACGTCGGGTCAGGCCCCAATCCACAGGAGTGGGCGGGGCGAAATACGGGCTTGCACGCGCGGAGGATGGGCTTCCGTGCGCGACGAGCCCTTCCGGGGCCGGTAACGGACCTGGAACAACGAGCATCGTCCCGCAAGGGAAGTTGCTCACAACCTCAGCACGGATGCTGATCGCCGGCACGGAAACCGGCGAGTTGCCAAGGAGGGTACGGATATGAAGGGAGGCTAGTATGGGACTTAGAATCGCGACAAACACGACTGCGCTCAATGCGCAGCGAAGGATGTCCATGACACGAATGAGCCTGGATAAATCGCTTGAAAGGCTCGCAAGCGGCAGCCGCATCAATACTGCAGGCGACGACGCCGCCGGATTGGCCATCTCGGAGAACCTGCGCGCGCAGATCCGAGGCATCCGCCAAGCCAAGCGAAACGGCCAAGACGGGGTCTCGCTGATCCAGGTCTCCGAGGGAGGCTTGAACGAGATCTCCAATATCCTGATCCGACTTCGTGAGCTTGCGATCCAGGCCGCATCGGACACGATCGGGGACACCGAACGGCAGTTCGTGGATCGGGAGTTCCAGTCGCTCAAGCAGGAAATCGATCGTATCGCCAACGTGACCGAATTTAACGGTACTCCCCTGCTCAACGGCAAGGCTGGGATCTTCGAGATCCAGGTGGGAACGCGCAACAATCCGATCCTCGATCGCGTCGTCTACAACGGCGAGCGATCAGATGCGTCGCTCGATTCACTGAAGCTCGGAGGAGAGTCAGCCGCGACCAAGCAAGGAGCGCAACTCAGCCTGGCGGTGATCGACGACGCATTGATTCGCGTCAACAGCATCCGTGCCGATCTGGGCGCGCTCCAGAACCGGCTGCAGTCGACCATCAACAACCTGGCCATCAGCGACGAAAATCTCTCGGCCGCGAACAGTCGGGTGAGAGATACCGACATTGCCGAGGAGATCTCGGAGATGACCAAGCAGAACATCCTGCTCAACGCGGGCATCTCGGTTCTCGGCCAGGCGAACAGCACCAACTCCGCGGCGCTGAAGCTGCTCGGTTAAGGAACTCAGATGGAAACGGAACGCGTGAATCAGTCCTCCGGGGCCTCCCAATCGGGAGATGTGACTGACGAAGCAGTGAATTCGAGTCCGGTGATACGGACCGAAGGAGAAAAAGAAGGAGACGCGGTCGAAACAGTGGCCGCCGAAACCAAGGTCCTGCAGGTCATCTCCTGGGTAGGAGAGGAATCTTGTGGAAGGATCGAGGCGATCGAGACGAAGCGAGCTTGGGAGTGGCATCCGATCGATGACCTCTTGAGCGCCTGAACGGGAACATCTCCGCTCGAGCGTGCCTGGACGGATCGGGTAATCCGTCGCCGACATGCGAACCGCGGAGCGTAAGCGAAAGCGCCGCCCGGCGTCCTCATTGGATCAAGGGCAGGCCAAAACGGCCGGCGATGGCTCATCGCCTGCCACGATGAAAAGTTTGGCTCCTGCAAGGCTGTCTTGCATGCAGGGCCCATTCGGTTCGAAGCGGATCCAGGCAGCGCCATGCGCGCCGGCTCCGCAGGAAGCTTCGGCTGGGAAGATGGGCTTTCCGGTCGGAAAAAAGAGGGAACTATGAGCACTCGGGCGATATGCGCGAGTTGGCTCATGGGACCCCGTTAACCAATGCTTAGCAAGGAAGCTGACTGACCGTATGGATACGCTCAGGACCCAAGGAGGGATCGATATGAATGGAGGCTGAAAATGGGACTTAGAATTGCGACAAACACGACTGCGCTCAATGCGCAGCGAAGGATGGCGATAACAAGGCTTGCGCTCGACAAAACACTCGAGAAGCTGGCAAGCGGCAGCCGCATCAACAATGCCGGCGACGACGCCGCGGGATTGGCCATCTCGGAGAACCTGCGCGCGCAGATCCGAGGCATTCGACAAGCCAAGCGAAACGCGCAGGACGGGATCTCGCTGATCCAGGTTTCTGAAGGAGGCTTGAACGAGATCTCCAATATCCTGATCCGACTGCGCGAGCTTGCGATCCAAGCCGCATCGGACACCATTGGGGACGTCGAACGCCAGTTCACCGACCGTGAATATCAGTCGCTCAAGCAGGAAATCGACCGTATCGCCAACGTGACCAACTTCAACGGCACTCCCCTGCTCAACGGCAAGGCCGGGATCTTCGAGATCCAGGTGGGAACGCATAACAACCCGATCCTCGACCGCGTGACCTACAACGGCGAGCGCTCGGACTCCACGCTGGACGCCCTTCAGCTCGGAGGCGAATCGGTGGCAACCAAGCAGGGAGCGCAGCTCAGCTTGGCGGTGGTCGACGACGCATTGATCCGCGTCAACAGCATCCGAGCCGATCTGGGCGCTCTTCAGAACCGGCTGCAGTCAACTATCAACAACCTGGCCATCAGCGACGAGAACCTCTCGGCCGCGAACAGCCGGGTCCGAGACGCTGACGTGGCCGAAGAAGTGTCTGAGATGACCAAGCAGAACATCCTGATGAACGCCGGAATCTCGGTCCTTGGGCACGCCAACAGCACGAACGCGACCGCTTTGAAGCTGCTCGGATAGGGATTTTCGCCGGAGCAGGGAAGCTCCGATTGAAGGCTTGGCGGAGTCGCCCTACAATGGACTGAGTGGCGACGAAGTCGGTATTGATCATCGGCGGAAGTGGGTTCGTAGGAACCCACCTCGCGCTCAGGTTAAGGGAGAAGCATAAGGTCTTCGCGACCTACTTCAAGCGACGGGTCTCCGTTCCTGGAGTGACTTTCGTTCCCTTCAACATGGCGCAAAGGGATTGGGTCAAGCGCGTCGTCTATATGGCCCGCCCCGACGTCGTGATCTACGCAGCAGGATCCAATGACGTGGATTGGTGCGAGGCCAATCCACGTGAAACGGAGTGGATCCATACCGGCGGAGCCGCGAACGTGGTCGGCGTCACCGAGATGATGCAGCCCAAGTTCATCTACCTGTCGAACTCCTATGTCTTCGACGGGCTGAAGGGCAACTATCGCGAGGACGATATTATCCTGCCTTCGACAGCGCTGGGGAAATACAAAGTCTCGGGCGAGAACTACGTGAGGGGAAAATCCCTGAACCATGTCATTGTGCGCTCGAGCCCATTGTTCGGGAGAGGCAACGGGTACAATCGGTCGTTCCTGGACCGCCTGCGGATGGCTCTGGACCGGAAGCAGAGGTTCGAGGTCGACTCGCGCTCCCTGCACTCCTTCGCTCCAGTGGATAACCTGGTCACCTTGATCGACCGCGTGATCGACAGCGGGATACGCAACAAGACCCTTCATCACGGGGGGTTGACCAAGCTCACCCTATTGGAGTTCGCTCAGGCGTTCGCCCGGCGCTTCGGCTATGATCAGTCGCTGATCATCCCCAAAGGGGATCTCGAGCCCTCGCATCATGAGAGCAGGGACTATTCGCTGAACTCCACTCAGATTGTGGAGAGCTTACAAATCAAGCCCCTTCTCCTGGAGCAGAGCCTTGATCTGATCGAGAAGAAGCTGGTTTCCGGCCTTTGACTTCCTCGAATCCCGGGTCGCGCGAACGAACTCCGAGAAATAGAATTTCGCCACCTGCTCGGCGCTGACCTTTTCTCCTTGGAAGGTCCAATACCCGTCACGGAAAGGCCCCACCTGAGCCAGGAGCTCCTGACTCTGGCCCACGGACGAGTTCGGCCGGGGAGCGCCTGACACCTGCCCATCGACTGAAAGCGTTCCCCGGACATGCTGAGCGAACGCGAACTGGATCACGCCATGAGCCGAGTTGCTGATCACCAGCTTCACGGAGTTCCTGAACATCATGAAATCCGCCGCGGTCTGGGCGATGCTGAAAACCTTGAGCTCCTGGAAGCGCGATCCGCTTTCTGAGTAACCGTTGAATATCCGTGCGTATTCCGTGAAGTGCTCCCGAAGCTGCGAGAGGAATTCGATGGTGCTCTCTTCGACCAGCTGCTGAGGATCGAAATTACGCCCGAGCTGGAGCAGCCGCTCCGCTTCGGGATGGACTTCGGCTTTTGCCAGGTCATGGATCCAGCCTTGCGGAGCCGGATTGAGATCTTTGAAACGCGCCATAATACCGCTTACCCCTCGCTCTTCTAGAGCTTATGTCCGACCGAGCAGGGTTGTCAAACTTGTGGGAGGCATCGCAAAGACGCATCCCGCAGTCTGGAGTCCCAAACCCATGCACGCTTCGGTTTAAGAAAATAAAATCTGACAAAAAGGATCTCTCTTACTGGGAAATTATGGTACTACCCCGCCATGCCGGCATCCGAAGCTATCCTCGATGAAATGCGAGTAGCCTACGACTCTCTAGTCAAAACTTTGTCGAATACCGAACACTCGAGGCGCAATTCCATGCTCCTGAGCCGGGCCGCCAATCGCCTCATTGGCAGCTTGGATCAGGGCACGCTGCTCATTCGGCTGGGAGAACTTTTCGTGCCTCGTTTCGCTACATGGTGCTCCGTGGATCTTCTGGAAGGCGAATCGCTGCAAAGGGCCCACGTCTGCCACTCGAGCGACGCACCGGCCGAAATGCGAAGCTTCGTCGAATCCATGGGACTGGATCGCCCGGGGCCAGAGCACACCAAGGCTCTTCAAGACGGAACTGCCCATGTCGTGCCTCGTACGGAAGCCTCTCCCTCGACTTTGATCGCCCCTCTATCGGTCCCTGGACGAAATCTCGGGGTCATTACCCTTGTGTCCGGGAAAAACCGCGATTTCGCGCCGGACTCGCTCCAAAGCATCCTGGAGATCCTCCAACCCGCGGGCTACGCGCTCGAGCATGTTCGCTCGGATCGAGAGCTTCACTCGGCATTGCGCGTTCGCGACGAACTGCTCGCGATCGCATCGCACGAGCTCAAGACCCCTTTGACCGCGCTGGCGCTTCAGATCACGGCGATCCAACATAGCTCTTCGCATGAATCGGCGAAGAGATTGGCGGAATTGGCGAACGCACAAGTCGATCGCATGAAACAGCTTCTGGACGAGCTCCTCGACATGACCAGGATCCGCGCGGGCCGAATGACTCTTCACTCCAGCAAAGTGGATCTCGAGGAACTGATCCACAAAGTGGTCCGCCAGCTCGAAAGCATGATCTCCAACTCCGGGTCGAAGCTCTCCATCTCGAAAAGAGACGACAGGATTTCTGGGTTCTGGGATCCGTCTCGAATCGAACAGGTCATTTGCAACGTGCTTTCGAACGCGCTGAAATACGGGTTAGGCGGGCCGATCGAGATCGAAATCAGCCGAATCGAGACTTCGGCGGTTCTACGTATCCAGGATTCCGGGATGGGAATCCCCGAAGATGATCAGATTCGGATTTTCCAACCCTTTGAAAGATCGCGAATCAGCGACAACCACAGGGGCTTGGGACTCGGGCTGTATATCTCCAAACAAATCGTCGAGGCTCATCAAGGCAAGATCATCGTGGAGAGCGAACCCGGAAAAGGTTCGATCTTCACGATTCAATTGCCTCTTCGGCCCGGTCACTCCCATGAACACTGAGACCGCGAAGCCGCACGACGTCTGGAACACTCTCGAGCGAATCAGATCGAGCCTCGACCTGTCGACCGACCACTGGCAGTCGATCTTGCGAATGACTGAAGAAGAGATTCGGCTCGCGGCCTCTGGCAAGGGGCCGCTTCTCGAAAACGCCATCATCAGGCTGTCCGAGAGCCTGGATCTGGATCCAGACGCGGTGATGCAAGGAACCCTGGATTTCAAAGCCCTTCGTGCCCGAGGCCAGGGAGTGACCGACTTCCTGCCCGAGCGATACTCGGTCGCATCGAAGAGCAAGAGGCGAACCTCGGCGCATATCCTCGACTTCCTGGAAATCAGCCGGGGCTGGAGAGCCCGCCAGAAGGCTCTTCGCCGTTTTCAAATCAGCGAAGCCGTATTTTCGAACCTGGATGGCCAGATCAATATCCTCTTTCTTCAGGACTTGTGCGATTACCTGATCAGCGAAGGGTTCTCGCTTCGGGACTTGTACAAAATCGGCCAATATTCCACCTTGACCAACCAAGGCTCCCAGCTCGCATCCATTTATCGGCAACTTGGAGTCCCGAAATTGGCCTATGAAGTCGGTTTCACGGAGCTGGTCCAAAAATACTATGAACAAAACTATACTTATCGCCTTCTCAAACTGGAGGACGGTAAATGCACGGTGGAGGCAGTAATCAATCCCGAGGTTGGCGAGGCTCTGCGGTCGAAATCCTACGGGAACTCCGGCGTCTGCGCCGCCAAATGCGGGACCATGGCTTCGATAACGGCCTATATCTCGCTTCCGTGCTCCAAGGTAAGAGAGATCTCATGTATCCATAACGACGATCCGTCGTGCATGTTCGAGATTGACTTCACGGTGCCTGAAGAAATTCGGAAACTGCGCGGATCCTCTCATGCGGAGACGACAGCGCGCGCCGAGGGATCAAGCCGCTTTCTTTAGCGGCACGATTTCTGAATCCGCCTGACTCGGTCCGAAGCAGATCCGATTCGCCCAGTGAGATTCGAATTTCTCCGAGAGCATGAGAGCGTGTTCCGAGACCTTTTTTCTATGCATCATCACCACGGTTTCCCCAAATAGGGACGCTTGATGAAGCTCGGGCAGCGTACTTCCCATGAAGTCCAGGGGGATGAACCCCATGCCCTTGAAGAACTGGTCCGTCTTGAACCGCAACACCCCACAGACCAGGCTTTGGGTGACCTTGGCGTCGCGTTGGTGGAGCGCCATCACGGCTGTAAGCATATCCCTGATATAATTCGTCAGCTCCCGATCCTTTCTTACCTCAGGTTGGATGGTCCAAGAACTCTCATACGAGATCGAAACGCCTTCGTCGCGACAGGACTTCAAAATTTTTCGCACGGCCCACTCGTGACTGGTGGCGCCGCCAGCAGTCCGAATGAGCTCCAACGCAGGGAACGGCAGACGATGGAAATCGCAAGTCGAAAGGAAAACGGATCTGAAACCGCTAATAGGGACGAGCCGTCCGTTTTCCTCCCTGCACACCATCAAGTGAGTACCGATAAAGTCATAAGTATCGAGAGGCAGAACCCCTTCAGGATATTCCTTGCCATACCCTCGTACTCGAAGAGCCAGAAGATTTGACAACAAAGCCTGAGGGGTCGCTTCACTCAAGATGTGCGTGGGGTATTCCAGAACGACAACCCTCAATTCCCCGGTTTGCATATGCGCTCCTTTGTTGGGAACCGAAAGGTCCTACTATTCATAAAACCATATCCGATTCAATATATCAATTATTATCTTCTTAGTGTAAATTATCATTAATAATCAAAATTTATCGGTCGCATGCAGGACCTAAGAAGAGGAATTCCGAAATATGAGTTTAGTCGATTCAGAATACCCTGAGAATCTCTCTCCGATTCCAACCGAGAGGGACGCATATTACAGGGAGCTCACTTCGCGTAACCACCACTTCGTATCCGCAGAGACCCAGCAGAAACTGAGACAGCTGAGAATTCTCGTCGCGGGCTGCGGCTCGACTGGCGGCGCATGTATCGAATCCTTGGCCCGATTAGGCGTCGAGCACTTCAGCTTGGCGGACAACGGATGCTACGAGTTGACCAATCTCAATCGTCAGCATGCCTTTTTGGATGATCTTGGCCGAAACAAGGCCGAGTACCACGCCGAACAAGTGCTCAGGATCAATCCATTCGCCAGGATCCAAACTCACCGGGAGGGGATCACTTGGGCCAATGTCGCAAAGCTGACGGAGTCCGCAGATATCATCATGGACGCCGTGGATGTTACGACACCTTCGGGCATTGCGATGAAGCTCGCGCTGCACGAGCAAGCACGAGCGAAAAAGAAGCCGGTGCTGACCGCCCTTGATATCGGGTTTTGCCAATGGGGCGAGAGCTACGACTATCGCAATCCGAGGCTTCTGCCATTAGGCGGAAAGCTCGACCAAGCGCGAGCGGCGAAGCATCCTCTCAAGGCCCTGATGAGTTTCGTTCCACTCAAGGTCGTTCCCGCCCATGCGTTCGGGCTCCTTCTCGACCTGCTCAAGAACGGGCAGATGCCGGCATCGCAACTTGGAGCGACCTCGGATCTCCTTTCCGCGATCATCGTTCCAGCCGTCATCCGGTTCGTCGAGACCGGGCATTTGATCAACGGATGGAACTTCAACCTCGACAAGGCCGCCATTCCGTTAAGAAAGAGACTCTCGCTCGAATGGAAAGCGATCGCTCTTCGCAGGGAGATCAGGAAGCTGCTCAGGACGATCGAATAAGCCCCCTGAACGCGCCTCGCTGGCGATTCCAGCGAATCATAGCGAAGCCGCCTCCTGGAGGAGACGCTCTTCATCCTTACTGGGTACGAAGCAACTGGAAGAAATCGGGACCAGCGGGGCAACCAATCTCCCACCGCTTCGTCGGCACATCGATTACGACATAGCCTTCACGACAGTGAAAGAGCTCCACATTGGCCACGGGATCCTTCATGTCCTTGTCCATTAGCCCCTGAATGAGCTCGGCCCCGTACCAGACGAACGGACCTTCCTCATGCCGGCTGTTCGGGATCGGCAGCACCCAGAAAAAATCCAATAGGTCGCCGTCCGACTCATGTTTGGAAAGGTAAGCATTGGCTTCGCCTCGGGTCAGGTTCTTGATCGAGAGTTCCTCGGGCTTGGCTTTGAAGGAGCTTCCGCCCGGCAGCGTGAGCTTCACTTCCTTCTTTCCGATCGAAGCGGTTGCTCCGTTGGCGGAGTCGCGGAACTCCCCATAGTACCCCTTCGGTACGCTTTCTCCGGCGTAAGCGGCGCCCATGAGGCCCGCTGCGATCATGACCGCGCTCAATCCATTCATCAGCATTTTCATAATCAAGTCCTTTCACCGTCAGAAATCGAGTTTTCGCTTCAAGTTGGTCCGGCCGTTCTCCTGAAGTTCGAGCTCCAACGATCCGCCGGAATTGGCTTCGCGCGAGAGCAACGGCACCACGAAGCTCAGAGACTCCCCAGGGCGCAGCGGGCGAACGTA
>CAYNDM010000064.1:2062-11413 GCA_964395265.1 uncultured Bacteriovoracaceae bacterium | reverse complement strand
GTTCAGCACGATGTGGGTATTCCCTTCAACCTTTGCGGTCACCCCGGCTGGAAGCTGATAATCGACCGGGTGCGAGTATCCGAGAGTCATCGAAAGCGTATTGCCCTTGACGGCGGCGCGATATCCGACTCCGACAATGTCCAGCTCGCGAGTGAACCCGGTGTGAACACCGTGGATCATGTTGTAAATCAAAGTGCGACTCAGGCCATGCAATGCGCGAGCGCTATTGCTGATCGTCTCATCGCGGCTAACCACGACTTCGCCGTTTTCGATCTTGGCGCTCACGCCGCGAGGCAAATCATAAGAAAGCTTCCCTTTAGGGCCTTCTACCTTCACCAAGCGATCCTTAATATCGACTTTAACGCCCTGAAGAATCTTTACAGGAGTTTTACCGACTCTCGACATAGATCACCAAACCTCACAGAGGACTTCCCCGCCCACCTTCTGGGCACGAGCGCGCTGACCTGTCATCACGCCCTGGGAAGTCGAAACAATTGCGATCCCCGCGCCGCTCAAGGGACGGGGCATCCCTTCGTACCCGGAGTACTTGCGCAGTCCGGGACGGCTCACGCGGCGAAGGCCTTGGATCACGCTCTTACCATCATTACCATACTTCAGGTAAATCTTGATCACCGGCCGGCCTTCATCACGCTGAAGGCGGAAATTCTTGATGTAACCTTCTTCTTTCAGCACGCGCACCACATTCGCTTTCAGGCGAGATGCCGGCACTTCAAGACGTTCGTGACGCTCACGAGTAGCGTTTCGAATTCGGGTCAACAAATCTGCAATAGGATCAGTCATGCTCATAATCGTGAATCCTTATCTCCGGAACGGCATTCCAAGCTCTGCCAAGAGAGCGCGGGCCTGTTCATTAGTCTTAGCGGACGTTTGAATCGTGATCGTCATTCCGCGGACCTTATCGATCTTGTCGTAGTTGATCTCAGGGAAGATGATCTGCTCACGGATACCCAAAGAATAGTTTCCTCGGCCATCGAACGCCTTGGTGCCGACCCCTTTGAAGTCGCGGACGCGGGGAAGGGCAACATGGATCAAACGATCCAAAAACTCGTACATGCGAGCACGACGAAGCGTGACCATCACGCCTACAGCGTTTCCTTCGCGAACCTTGAAAGCCGCGATCGCCTTCTTAGCGCGGGTCAGAACAGGCTTCTGACCGGTGATCGCCATGATTTCCTCCAAAGTATTGTCCAGCACCTTGGGGTTCGCGACCGCTTCCTTCACAGCGCAATTGATCACGATCTTCTCGAGGCGAGGGACCTGCATGGAGCTCTTGAACTGAAACTCTTTCATCAAAGCTGGGACCACCTTGGCTTTATAGTAGGTGGCCATACGAGGCTCGACTTCCGGCGAACCCACAGTCTCTCCGGGCGCGGCGATCTTGATCGAGGATGCAGCAGCATCCTCTTTCGCCTTCTTTGCCTTTGCACGAGCAGCTTCAGCGGCTGCCTTCTTTGCGTCAGCCTTCGCCTTTTTCTGAGCTTCGGCGCTATCGCCCGCGGCTCCTTGATTATTCTCAGTCACAACATCACCTCCACCGACCTGAATCACGCTTGATACGCATCACAAAAAACGCTTGCAGAATCGGATTAATCAGTTCCTAAAAAACAACCTATAAAACTTCCGGCGCGAGCGAGATGATCTTCGTGAACGCCCTGGCACGCAGCTCACGTGCAACAGGTCCGAAGATACGAGTCCCGATCGGCTCGTTCTGAGCATTGATCAAAACGGCCGAGTTCGTGTCGAAACGGATATACGTTCCATCTTCACGGTTAAGTTCTTTCTTCGTGCGAACGATCACCGCTTTAAGAACTTCACCTTTTTTCACTTTCGCATTCGGAGAAGCATCTTTCACGGTGACGACGATCACATCACCGATGCTCGCATACTTTCTCCTGGTTCCGCCCAGCACCTTAATGCACATGACGGACTTAGCGCCCGAATTATCTGCCACGTCAAGACGTGTACGCATCTGGATCATAAGTCAAATCTCCCGTCCGCCTTAAACGTTAATCTGAGCGGCCTGGCCAGCGCGACGAACGATGGATTTCAGAACCCAGCGTTTTTCACGGCTCAGCGGTCTCGATTCGACCAACTGGACCAGATCACCGATCTTTGCGTCGTTCTTCTCGTCATGAGCCTTGTAGCGCTGCGAACGAGTCACATACTTCTTATACAAGCGGTGACGAACGCGACGATCCACTTTCACGACGATAGTCTTCTGCATCTTATCGCTGACCACGTAGCCGAGAACCATGCCCCTCTTCTGAAGCGGATTGCGGGTCTCGATCTGAGCTGTGTCAGCCGACTTGGTTTCAGCGGCGGTGGAGGCAGGGGTTGCCTTTTTCGCAGCTGGCTTCTTCGCGGTTTTCTTTTCAGTCGCCATAAATTCTTACCTCACACCCTGCGCTTAAGCGCTCTTCCCGGCCTGGGCTCGGAGCATCTTCACCCGTGCCAGATCCTTGCGAAGACGCCACACCGAAGAGACGTCCTCAAGCTGACCGGTGGTCTGCTTCATCTTTGCCTGGAAAAGCTGAGCTTCGAGCTCACGGGCCCTGGTAGTCAGCTCCTCTTTCGACAGATTCCTAAGTTCCTTGATTCTCTTGTTCGACACGTCCGGTACCTCTTATGCTTTGGCTGCCGAAGCTGCTTTTTTGGCTCTCTTAGCCTCGCGAGCCTTCTCAGCGGCTGCTTTGGCAAGTGCCTCAGTCGCCCTGCTAATCGGCTTGCAGGAGATCGGGAGCTTGTTGTTCGCGAGCCGAAGCGCCTCAAACGCCTCAGCTTGAGTGATGCCAGCCATCTCGAAAATCACGCGACCTGGCTTGATCACTGCTGCCCACTCTTCAACGTTCCCCTTTCCGGAACCCATGCGGGTCTCGGCAGGTTTCTTGGTGATCGGCTTATGAGGAAAGATCCGAATCCAGATCTGTCCGCCGCGCTTCACGTAACGGGTCATGGCAACACGGGAAGCCTCGATCTGACGCGAAGTAATGCGGCCACACTCGGTCGCCTGAAGGCCGAATTCACCGAAGTGGAGCTCGCCGCCACGGTCAGCTCGACCCCGCATCTTGCCTTTAGCAACCTTACGCCATTTGACTCTCTTAGGTGCTAACATGGTCTATTACTCCTTCTGCATGGCCTTGGCTTCAGCCGCAGCCTGCTTCTTCAGCGTCTGAGCTTCGCCGTGGTAAACCCAGGCTTTGACTCCAATCACACCATAAGTGGTGCGAGCCTCGGCGGTGCCGTAGTCGATGTTGGCGCGAAGAGTGTGCAAAGGCACGCTGTCCTCGCTGTACCACTCGGTACGAGCGATCTCTGCGCCACCCAAACGTCCGGAAACCCGGATCTTGATGCCCTTGATGCCTTGCTTGAATGCGGCCGTCATGCACTTCTTCATCGCACGACGGAAAGCCAAGCGCTTTTCGAGCTGGGAAGCGACGTTCTCCGCGATCAATTGCGCGTTCGCCTCGGGTTTCTTCACTTCGATGATGTTCAGGAACACCTCATTGTTCGAGTGCCGCTGAAGATCCGCCTTCAGGAGCTCGACTCCCGCGCCCTTCTTGCCGATGACGATACCAGGACGGGCAGTGTGGACGTTGATCTTCACCTTGTTGGCGGCGCGCTCGATCTCGATTCGAGCGATGCCGGCGCTGTACAATTTTTCCTTCAGGTAATTCCGGAGACGGAGATCTTCATGAAGGAGCTTCTGGTAATCACGCTTCGTGTACCAGCGGCTGTCCCAAGTGCGGGTGATGCCCAGGCGGAATCCGATTGGATTGACTTTCTGACCCATGATCTTCCTCTTATCGCTCAGCGAGCGTGACGCTCACATGGCTGGTTTTCTTGTTAATCCGGAACGCGGAACCTTTCGCGCGAGGCCTGAACCGCTTCAAAGTCGGGCCCTTGCCAACCAGAATCGTCTTGACGACCAAAGTGTCCACGTCAACCGTGCCTTTTTGGTCTGCGTTCGCAACCGCACTCTTCAACAAAGTGCTCAAAATGCCGGCGGTCCGCTTTCTGGGCGAAAATTTCAAGTAATTGAGAGCCTCGTTAATTCCCTTCCCGCGGATCTGATCAGCGATCAGACCGACTTTGCGGGGGGTGATCCGAACAAAACTCACCTTCGCAGTGACTTCCATGATTAGCTCCTATCACTTCCCAGCTGGCTTAGCTGCTGCCTTAGCCGCTTCCTTCTTGTCGCCTGGGGTATGACCGTGGAAAGTACGAGTCAGGGCGAATTCACCCAGCTTGTGTCCCACCATGTTTTCGGTCACGTAAACAGGCACGAATTTCTTACCGTTGTGAACAGCGAAGGTCAGGCCGACGAATTCCGGAAGAATCGTCGAGCGGCGAGACCAGGTCTTGATCACCTTGCGATCCTGCGACTGGCGCGAAGTCAAGGCTTTCTGAACCAGATGTTCATCAGCAAATGGACCTTTTTTAATAGAACGGGCCACGATTCACTCTCCTTTACTTACGGCGCTTCACGATGAACGCATCGGTGCGCTTATTGTTACGGGTCTTGTAGCCCTTCGTCGGCATGCCCCACGGAGTTCGCGGATGTCCGCCCCCGGAGGTCTTACCTTCACCACCACCGTGTGGGTGGTCGATCGGGTTCATCGCAACCCCGCGGTTGGTAGGACGAATACCCAACCAACGAGACCTGCCTGCCTTACCGATCTTGACGTTCTCATGGTCGGTGTTCGAGAGCTGGCCGATCGATGCGCGGCAACGAGCGTGAATCAGGCGAATCTCACCGCTAGGCATTTTCACCTGGCAGTAATTTCCCTCTTTCGCCATCAGCTGCGCATAGCCACCGGCTGAGCGAGCCAACTTGCCGCCCTTCCCGGGCTCCACTTCGATATTGTGGATCAGCGTACCGACTGGGATCGAAGCCAAAGACAAGTTATTGCCCGGCTTGATGTCGGCGGACTCACTTGCAAGGACGGCGTCTCCCACATTCAGGTTCAAAGGCGCCAAGATGTACCGCTTTTCGCCATCGGCGTAGGTCAAAAGCGCGATGTGAGCCGTGCGGTTCGGATCATATTCCAGCGAGGAGACCCGAGCCGGAACCTCGCGCTTATCGCGGAGGAAATCGATCACGCGGTAGCGGCGCTTGTGGCCTCCTCCGATGTGACGGACGGTGATCCGGCCAAAGCCGTTGCGGCCACCTGACTTGCTCAAAGGAGCGGTCAGGCGCTTGGGTTTGCTGGGTTGCTTCTTCTTCGGCGTCAAAACCGAATAGTCCGTAACGGTTTTATACCGTTGGGTCGGAGTCGTAGGTTTAAAGGACTTAATCGCCATTGTCGTTACTTTCTAGTTATCTTTGCTCTTCCAATTCAATTGGCTGAATACCTGATAACTCTTGAGTTCCAATTACTGCACCTGGAAGAAATCGATCTTCTGGCCTTCAGCCAGCGTAACGATCGCCTTTTTCCAGTTCGGACGCTTGGTCTCGAATCGACCGACACGTTTGACCTTGCCGTGCATCGTAGCTGTCCTGACTTCGCGCACTTTTACCTTAAAAAGGCGCTCCACTGCATCACGAATTTCGAACTTATTGGCCTGAGCAGCCACTTCGAAAACGTACTTTCCAGCAACTTCGGCCAATGCAGTGCTTTTCTCGCTGATCAATGGCCGCTTAATGACTTCATATACGCTTTTCATGGCTTACCTCATCCATTTGGAGCAAGTCGCGTCTCGACGGCTTGCACTGCCCTCTTCGTGAACACCACGTACTCGTACTTCACGATGTCATAGACATTGAGACCTTCGGTCCGCAGCACTTTCACATGAGGAAGGTTACGGCCCGAAAGCTCGAGGTTGCGGTTCGCATCATCAACGATGAGAACCTTATCGAGAGCCAGCTTACCGTTCACGATCTCCCCAAACACCTTGGTCTTAGGAGCATCGAGCTTGAACTCATCCACCACCAGCAATCGGCTTTCCTTCACGCGATCAGAGAGCGCCGAACGAAGCGCCCCACGAATCATTTCCTTCGGAGTCGACTGCTCATAAGAGCGTGGCTGAGGCCCGAAATTCTGACCACCGCCTGGTTGGAGCGGAGAACGGCTCGAACCTTGGCGAGCGTTACCCGTGCCTTTCTGGCGGAAAGGCTTGCGACCACCGCCGCGAACTTCGGCCTTGGTCTTGGTCTTAGCCGTTCCTTGACGGCGTCCTGCGAGCTGGGCCTTCAGAACCTGATGAACCAGAGGAACATTCACATCAACCCCGAATACGTCGTCACGGAGATTGATCGTTCCAACCTTGGCTTTTTCCTGATTGATTACGTCTAAAGTCGGCATATCTTACTCCACGCTTTTCACTGCGCGACGAATGGTCACGATCCCGCTACGAGGGCCCGGAACACTGCCGTGAACCAGCAAGAGCTGATTGTCAGCGTCAACGCGAACCACCCGGACATTCTGAATGGTCGTGTTCACATGTCCCATCTGGCCAGGCATTTTCTTGTTCTTGAAAGTCTTGGCGGGGTCAGCGCGGTTACCGATCGAACCCAGTGAACGATGGCTCAGCGACGCGCCATGCGATTTGTAGTTTCCATGCATATGGAAACGCTTCATACCGCCCTGATAGCCCTTACCTTTGCTCCGTGCCGAAATATCGACCAGATCGCCGGCTTTGAGGAACTCCGGAGAGAGCACCTTGCCCACGGTAAGGCCTTCCAGTTTCGCGTCAGCGGGAAGGCGGAACTCTTGATAATGATAAAAACCGGAAGCGTTCACTGCTTTAGCATGACCTGCTTCTGGCTTCGAGGCGGCTTTCGCCTTCTTCTCGAGCATGCCGATCTGAACGGCGGCATAGCCTTCTTTTTCTTTCGTTTTTACCTGGGTGATCACAGCAGGTTTCAAGTCGATCACCGTCACGGCCAAAAGACCGCCATCGTCAGTGTAGACCTGGGTCATACCCGCTTTGACGCCCAAAATCCCGCCACGACCTTCGGCTAAAGCAACGGATTCACGTTGCCCCGTGGACGTGCTCGTGGGCTGAGTCTCAGCCTGTTGTTCCATATCTTTCTCCAAACTCGGTGGACGTGGGTCCACCCCTCTATTTCAGCGAATCTACCGTCACAGCATCACCGGGAAGCTACCCCTTGGGCCGCCGGATGCTTTCATGATGCGATAGTCGTCGAGTCCATCGACTTTCCCTCTGGGAAGGCGCTTAGCCCTGCAGAAGGTAGTTTCGAGTCCTCTCTGCGGATCAATCCGTACTTGGACTCATCCTGCTCGCTCGCGGTTTACCGTTGGGGAAACCTCGAGCGCCCGAACAATGCGAAATCAATTAGGATTTGATTTCAACATCGACCCCAGCGGACAGATCGAGTTTCATCAAAGAATCGACAGTCTGCTGAGTCGGCTCCAGGATATCCAAGAGCCGCTTATGCGTCCGAATCTCGAACTGCTCACGGGATTTTTTGTCTACATGAGGCGACCGAAGAACGCAATACTTATTGATCACCGTCGGGAGTGGGATCGGGCCACGAACGGAAGCACCCGTTCTCTTAGCCGTGTTTACAATTTCCCAAACCGATTGATCCAAAACGCGATGATCAAAAGCTTTCAGCTTGATTCGGATCTTATGTTCCATTGCCATGATTCACATCTCCTTAAAATATTGAGGAGTTCCCCCAGGCTAGGATGTGACTCTAGCTGAGCAATCTTCCTCAAACACGTCAATTTACAGTACAGGAAGGCGAATCTATACCCGGACTGCATGGCCGAAACAAGTGCTTTTCGCTGAGCAAAGCGTCCGGCTATGCCGGAATCAACCCGGCCCGTACCTTGATCTCGTGAGCGATATTGGAGGGAACGGGTTCGTAATGAGAGAACTCCATGGAGTAGGTCGCCCGTCCTTGGGAGGACGACCTGAGAGCGGTTGAATAACCGAACATGGTCGCCAAAGGCACCTCGGCGCGAATGACCTGAGCACCATGCCTGGGGGTCATACTCAGAATCTTGCCTCGGCGACTATTGAGGTCTCCGATCACGCCACCCATGTATTCCTCGGGTAAAATCACCTCGCAGCGCATAATCGGCTCTAGAATGGTGGGATCGCCTTTCTGGCAGGCCTCCTTGAACGCCATGGATGCGGCGATCTTATACGCAACCTCCGTGGAATCAACCTCATGAAAAGAACCATCTACCAAGGTCGCCTTGAGATCGACCGCCGGATAGCCCACCAGGGCTCCGCCGAGCATGGCTTCCTGGACACCTTTTTCGATCGCCGGAATGAACTCTTTGGGGATCTTGCCCGCGGCGATCTCATTGATGAACTGGAACCCGGTACCCCGAGGCAGGGGCTCGAAGTCGATCACGCAGTGACCGTACTGGCCTCGGCCGCCGGACTGCCGAATGAACTTTCCCTCCCCGCGGGCGGGCTTCGTCAAAGTCTCGCGGTATGCCACCTGGGGCTGCCCCACGTTCCCCTCGACCTTGAATTCACGCTTCATGCGGTCAACGATGATCTCCAGGTGCAACTCGCCCATGCCGCTGATGAGCGTCTGCCCGGTCTCTTCGTTGACGTGTACCCTAAAGGACGGGTCTTCCATAGCCAGACGCTGAAGCGCTCCTGAAAGCTTCTCTTCATCGGCTTTGGTCTTCGGCTCGATGGCGATCGAGATCACCGGCTCGGGAAACTCCATTTTTTCAAGAAGAATCGGGTGCCGCTCGTCGCAGAGGGTGTCGCCCGTGGTGGTAAAGCGAAGCCCTACCGCCGCGGCGATATCCCCAGCCTTGACTTCATTGAGGTCCTCACGCTTGTTCGCATGCATCTGCAGCAGGCGCCCAAGGCGCTCCTTCTTGCCTTTGGCGGCGTTGTAAACCATGACCCCCGAAGGCAGCCTTCCGGAATAAACTCGGAAATACGTGAGCTGTCCCACGAAAGGATCGTTGATGATCTTGAATGCCAACGCCGCGAACGGCTCATCGTAGCTCGCCTTGCGGATCAGCGTCTTTGAGGAGTTTCCCAACTCCTTGCCTTCGATCGGCTTCACATCCAGGGGAGACGGCAGGTAAGCGACGATGGAATCAAGCAGTGGCTGAACCCCCTTGTTCTTGAAGCTGGCGCCGCAAATCACGGGAACCAGCGCGAGCGAGATGCACCCTTTGCGAATGGCCTTGCGGATCTCGTCGGGAGACAAGGACTCACCGTTGAGGTATTTCTCGGTAAGGGACTCGTCCTGCTCCGCCGCGGCTTCGATCAGCTTCTCGCGATAGCTCTCGGCTTCATCACGAAGGTCCGCCGGGATTTCCTCCTGCACGGGACTCGCTCCCAGGTCCTCCGAGTTCCAGGCCAGCGCCTTCATCTCGATCAGAT
>CAYNDM010000064.1:0-2052 GCA_964395265.1 uncultured Bacteriovoracaceae bacterium | reverse complement strand
CCCGGAAGGAATCCTCCTTGCCCCACGGAAGCTGCAGGGGAACCGGGTTGGCAGAAAGGCGCTCCTTCATCTGCTGGATGACATCGAAGAAATCGGCGCCGACCCGGTCCATCTTGTTGATGAACGCGATCCTGGGAACATGGTACTTGGTCGCCTGCCGCCAGACGGTCTCCGACTGCGGCTCCACTCCTCCAACCGCGCAGAATACGGCGACGGCTCCGTCAAGCACCCGGAGGGAGCGCTCGACTTCGATCGTGAAGTCCACGTGTCCAGGCGTATCGATGATATTCATCCGGTGGTTCTTCCAAAAACAGGTCGTCGCGGCGGAAGTGATGGTGATTCCGCGCTCCTGCTCCTGAGCCATCCAATCCATCACCGCAGTCCCCTCGTGGACCTCACCCATCTTGTGCGTCTTGCCCGTGTAATAGAGGATGCGCTCGGTTGTCGTGGTCTTGCCCGCATCGATATGGGCCATGATTCCGATATTGCGCGTGGTTTCCAGAGAGGTATCAGCCATGGGACCTTTTTACTCGTGAAGACCTGAAAAAGAAAAGGGGCGAGTTGAAAACCCGCCCCTCATCAGGATTGTTTTTGAGCAAAACCGAGAAAGGATTACCAACGATAGTGAGCGAAGGCCTTGTTGGCGTCCGCCATTTTGTGCACGTCTTCGCGCTTCTTCATGGCGCCGCCGCGACCATTGGCAGCTTCGATCAGCTCGGCAGCCAAACGCTCGGCCATCGAGTGCTCGGGACGGCCACGGGCCGACTCGATAATCCAGCGGGAAGCCAACGACTGACGCCGAGCAGGCTTCACTTCGATCGGCACTTGATAGGTAGCGCCGCCCACGCGACGGGACTTGACCTCAAGAAGCGGCTTCACGTTTTCAAGCGCTTTCTTGAAGAGCTTGATGCCTTCTTCGCCGGTGCGCTCCTGGATGACATCCATCGATCCATAGAAAATGCCTTCTGCAATGGACTTCTTGCCTTCGATGAGCAGGCTGTTCACGAATTTCGTGACAACGATGTCATGAAACTTGGGATCTGGAATGATTTCACGTTTACGGACAAACTTTTTACGACCCATTTCTGATCTACCTCAGTTCAATCGTTATTTTGCAGCAGCGCCGGCAGCGACCTTCTTGGTACCGTACTTCGAACGGCTCTGCTTACGGTTAGCCACGCCTTGCGCGTCGAGCGTGCCGCGAACGGTGTGATAACGAACACCCGGAAGATCCTTCACACGGCCTCCGCGAATAAGAACAATCGAGTGCTCTTGAAGGTTATGGCCCACGCCTGGAATGTAAGAAGTGACTTCGAAGCCGTTGGTCAGGCGAACACGGCAGACTTTACGAAGGGCTGAGTTCGGTTTTTTCGGTGTCGTCGTATAAACGCGGGTGCAAACACCACGCTTCTGAGGGCAGCTTTCGAGGGCTGGAGATTTGGTCTTCCAAGGCTTATTGGCCCGCCCTCTCCGAATCAGCTGATTAATTGTGGGCATGAACTACTTTTCCTTTCATTACGTACGTTCGTAACAATCCTGGGTCGGAAAGGGTCGCCCCAACCCGAGTCCCTTTCACTCAAATCTTTATGGCGTGAACAGAATAGGGCGATGTGCTTCCCAAACAGAAGACGAACCTCTCCGTGCACTTAAGGAGTGCGAAAATAGACGAGGCCAATGCTGCGGTCAAGGGTTTAGTGAGCTTCCTACAGACTCCTTCCAAGACAGTAACAGTGCGGCATGGTTCGGGGGTTGCAGACGGCCAAAAGCCGCAGACTGATCAAGTCGCATATCCATTTTCGATACGAGGAGCGCCAATATGAAACCTGCAACCTCAACCGTCATTAGGGTCGTTTTCTGCATCGTGTTCGTTTTGGGGGCATTCGGCCCTCTGGTGACCTATGGAGCATCGACCTCCCCGTCGAGCGGGGACTTTCGCACCGAAAGCCTGGGATTCATCAGCGGGCAACTCGGCTTTTCGTCAGCTTCATCCAATGTGGGTACTGGAGCGGGCATTGGAGCCAACACGGGAATATTTATAGGGAAAAGATGGGG
>CAYNDM010000063.1:0-11697 GCA_964395265.1 uncultured Bacteriovoracaceae bacterium | reverse complement strand
AAAGAAGTTCCTGATTAAGCGAATGATCAGTTTCTACGACGCCTATCATTTCGTACTCAATGCGGACCTGAGATTGTCCCGCTTGGATTTCCCCGAGGGGTCGGAGCTTCTCGGTTTGTTCAAAGGCTACTGGATCCTGGCTCTCAGGAATGATTGGCAAACCCCGAGCCAGACTTTTCAAGCAGGAAGCCTGATCGCTATCGCGGCCAACACGGGGCAGGCGAGCCTGATCTATCAGCCCGTGGCGGGTCAGACTCTGTTCATGGACAACCTTCCCGCCGTCGTTACCAGGGACGAGCTCTACGTCCATATCCTCGATAACGTGCGCAGTCGTTTGCTGTCGTTCCAGGGCCCTGCGGCAGGTACTTCGGTTTGGAACCCCCGGATGGTCGATCTTCCCACCGACGGCTTGATCGAGTTTTCGGGATTCGCTGAGGACCAGCCCGATCTGTTCCTGACCTACGAGAGCTTCCTGGTTCCGACCTCGCTCTTTCACATCAAGGGGCGGGCCGACGGGCATGATGTCACGAACTTGCGGTCGAGGTCGGCAGTCTTCAATAGTGACGGTTTCGAGGTGATCCAACGTTTCGCCCAGAGCCGCGATGGAACCCGGGTCCCGTATTTCGTGATCCAGCCGAAAGGCATCCAGCTGACGGGCGACAACCCGACTCTCCTTTATGGCTACGGTGGTTTCGAGATTTCGTTGACCCCTTACTACCTGAGCGTGACCGGAAAAACCTGGCTCGAAAAAGGCGGGGTCTATGTCTACGCCAATATTCGAGGAGGAGGGGAGTTCGGTCCCGCCTGGCATCAGGCGGCTCTCCGTGAGAATCGACAGGTCGCTTACGACGACTTCATCGCGATCGCCGAGGATTTGATCCGGGTTGGAATCACCTCGCCAAGGCGCCTCGGGATCATCGGGGGAAGCAATGGCGGCCTGCTGGTAGGCGCGGTGACCATGCAGCGGCCCGAGCTTTTCAATGCGGTGGTCTGCCAGGTTCCGTTGCTTGATATGTTCCGTTATCATCTGCTGCTCGCTGGAGCATCCTGGACCGGTGAATACGGGAGCGTGGACGAACCAGGGATGAGAGAGGTGATCGCCAAGTATTCTCCTTATCAGAACGTTCGGGCTTCGGTGACTTATCCGAAGATGTTCTTCCTGACCTCGACAGCGGACGATCGCGTTCACCCGGGCCATGCGCGCAAGATGGCGGCTCGGATGGAAGAGCTGGGACACGAACCGCTCTTGTTCGATAACATGTCCGGTGGTCACGGCGGAGGATCCAGCATCGAGAACCGGATTCTCTCCGACTCCTTGGAGTCGATTTTCCTCTATCGACAATTGATGGACTAAACGAAGGACAGGGATCATGAAAGCCTATCAAGTTCGCGTTGTTTCGTTATTCGCTTTGCTAGCCGCCGGCCTGGGTGCTTCTTCCGCGTTCGCCGCATTGGACCCGATCGTTCTTGCCGAAGAGCAGCGGAATGCGAATGCTCCTGCGCTCCAGGAGGCCTTGGTCTCCCCGGACGCTTCCGTTCGCGCACGGGCAGCTCTCGCGCTTGGGCGAATTCTGGATCCCAGGAGCGTGGACGATCTCATTCGCCTGGTCGCAGATCCAAGCCCTGAGGTGCAGGACGAGGCTCTATTCGCGCTGGGGCAGTATGGCTGGATCACCAAGGGAAGCGATGACCGAAGCACTCGGATCCGTGATGTCCTGATCCCCGGCCTTTCGTCGCCCTCGGCGCAGGTCCGGGTCCGCGCGATCGAGGCGCTGGGCAAAGTCAGTCGAGGCTCCTGGATCCGCCTGCTATTGCCCGCATTGCGGGATCCCGCGCCCGAGGTTCGGGCTGAGGCGCTGACCGCGATCTCTCGCACATTGTATGTGGCGAAGCGCGAGGATCCGAGTCAGCCCCCCATGGCCATTGACTCCGACGTGTGGGAGGCATCGCTTTCTCTCTTGAACGACGCTTCGCCTCAGGTCCGACGAGCTCTGTCTCTATTGCTTTCACGGACGAAAGACTTGGCTCAGTTGGATGCAGCTATTCAGCTGGCTGAGGATCCGGACGAAGGAGTGAGCTTCTTCGGGATTTTCGCGCTCGGGAAACGGCTCGACGACCGATCGAAACAAGCCCTCGTCGGCATTTTGACGAGGCCGGAATCTCAGCGCAGAGCAGGCGCCCTCGAGGCATTGGGAATGCTTTGCGAGGAAGGCGCCGATCTTTCGCAGATCGATTTCGGGGCCGTGAGCCAGGATCCCGATTTCCATGTACGCGCAGCGCTGGTGGAAGCGTTGGGGTCTTGCGAGAACTTGCCTGACTCCGCTCGCGATTTGTTTCGGCGGCTGTCCCAGGATCAGAGCGCCATGGTGAGAGCCTCGGCGGTCAATCACCTGGCTTCTAAATTTTCGGAAGAATCGATCAGTGTGGTCAGACAGGCGCTGACGGACCCGAGCCCTGCCGTTCGAGCCTCCGCGGTTTATGCGCTGGAGGAGGTCGAAGACGAGGCACGGATCGAACTGCTTCTCACCGCGGTCACGGATGCGCATCCTTCGGTTCGAAGCGCGGCGCTGGAGATTTGGGCTTTGATTCCGGGAGCTCAGTCTTTTTCAGTTCTGACCCGGGCGCTGGTGGCCGAATCGGCTGCGGAAAGATTTGTTTCGATGGAGGCGCTCTCCAAGAGGAGCGAGCCCAGTATCCCGAGTCTGCTGATCTCAGCCTATCGAGCCAGCCCTGAGCCCCACTGGGAAGAGGTGAGGGAGGGGATCGTCGAGGTTTTGTCCAAGTTCGAAGGGGATGAGGCCATCGAAGGTCTTCGCCTCGCGCTGGGCGATGCTTCGTCGTCGGTGGCGGCACTCGCTCGCGCCGAACTCGAAAAGCGAGGCGTCCAGGGACTGCCAGCTCCGCGGCCCGTCGAGTTTCCGTTCTCGCCGTGGAGAGAAGAGTCGATCTCGGGCTCCCCACGGATCCGGTTTGAATCCGTCCGTGGGAATTTCACCATCGAGCTCGATCCGGCTCGTGCTCCTGTGCACGTGGCGACCTTGGTGGGGCTTGCTCGAAGCGGGTTTTTCGATGGAACTCCCTGGTTCCGGGTCGAGACCAACTGGGTAATCCAAGGAGGAGATCGGGACAGGACCGGATGGGGGTACCCAGGGTTCCGGCTTCGCGCGGAATTCCACAGCGGACGGTTCGAGCGCGGTACTGTCGGGATGGCGCGAGCCAGCAGTCCGGATTCGGGTGGAAGCCAGCTCTTTATCGTGACCGTGCCGGCACCTCTTTTGGATGGGCTCTACACGCCTTTCGGTCGGGTCGTTGAAGGAATGGACGTCGTCGATCGAATCGAGATCGGGGATGATATCCTGAGAGCAGTGGTCGAATAGGGAACTTCCCGGTCTAAGGAAATCCTCGGCGGGGGGCTTCTCGGCTTAGGGAAGCCTCCGGTTGGCGATCCCCTGACTGGGGGCAGGCCTCCGGTTCGCCTGTACGATTCGTCAACTTCGTGCGCCGCTCATGGCACGCTTCCTCAATTGGACTGTGCCAGCAGTCGCTCGAGGCGGCTCTTGTCCGGTTCGATGATCAGCGTCTTGTTGTGGGTGTAGCTCGCCTCGGTCGAGTCCTTGATTCGCTTGACGTGTTTTTTGAAAGTGTAATCGACCTCGGTCTTTCCCCATTTCTGCCCGCCGCTGTAATAGAGCGTCAGGTGCGCGGCATCGAGCAGAGTCTCGAGGGGGACGCTCTTTCCCGGCTGAACGGGGACGACCACATGCGCTCCGGGGCGGCCTCGAACGTGCATCCAGAGATCGTTGCCGCGAGCATGCTTGAAAGTGAGCTCGAGGTTCTCGTTCTTGTTCCGTCCCACCAGGATGGTCCACCCATCCTTGGAGTGAAAGCTCTTTCCCAGCCAGGAGCGCGTGGAGCTTTTCTTCGCGTCTTTGGGTCCCAGCTGAGCTTGAGCTTCGGCACCGGTGCCGAAGCTCAAGCTTTTCCAGGGCTTTCCAGTCGCCAGACGACGGAATCTGAGCGAGTTGTCTCTCCACCCGTTCCAGAGTCTCGCGAAAATTCTGAAGTCTCGAAGCGGCTTCTTCTTCCCGACGCTCCCTGCGCTTGGCCATCTGATAGAATCTCTCGGCTTGCGCCTGGGGAGTCAGTTTTGGATCGCAAGGAATGCGCACTCTTTCTCCCGTCGCGTAATCCAAGAGGGTACGATGTCCATTCTCGATCGGAGGAGGGGATCCGAGCGCCGACTTCATCAAATCGCCATAGTGTCGCCAGTCGGGTTCGTTTCGCGCTTCTCGGATGGCGACCTCTGCCTGTCGAATCCGGCTTTCCGCCCGCTTCTTGATCTCGTGAAACGCCTTCGTCGCTGCTTTGAGCCGGAGCTCGAACGCCTCGTTCTGGATCTCCTGCTCGACGGCCTTGAAGTAGGCTTGGGCCGAGCTCACCAGCTCTTCCCGGATCTTCACGTCCATGGGGGAGCGGATTCCATCCGGGAAGCGGTATATCCCGTCTCCCAGGTTCCGGCTTCGCGCCAGGATTTCGAACCCCTTGGACGGGTCGGAGCCGCGAACCTCCCGGATCAGCACGGCCTCGGGGGTTGCGGGAATGAGGGCGAGCAGGAGGCCCAGTCGCTCCTCCTCCGAGTCTTTTCCCTCGGCCGTGAACCAAAGCCCCAGCGTGCGCTCTTTCTCCAGGGCGCGAACTTCCAGGATGCGCGCGCCTTTGAGGAGTTTCGACAGCGCCAGATCGAACGGCGAGCGAGTGGAGCCTGGAGCCGCTTTGGGGCCTTTGCCGCTGGAGAGAATGACGTAGGGATGACGGGGGCGGACGCTGAAGATGAAAGTGCGCTCGTTCTTGCGCGAGTGGAGGCGGATGGCCCACTCGCCCTTGATGAAGCCCTTGGGATAGTTCGGCCGATGGGGGACGACGACGCGATCGACGTAAGTTCCCTCGAGTTCTGGCTGAATCTGGCGGGCCAGGCGCTCCAGCTCTCGCCAGTTCAAAATGGGGGTCATACGGACCTTGTCGCATACGCTGGCGGGTGATGTCCACTCTGGCGCTGCGCGGTGAAGTATGCGACAAGAGCGGCATCATGACTCAATGGCGCTTGAAAAAAGGGGCGGACCGCAGGTTTCGCTCGGGACATCCTTGGGTTTATTCAAACGAGCTTTACGAAAGCCCCAAAGGCCTGGAGCCAGGCGCTCCAGTGGAGCTGGTGGATGCCGGGGGCGCGTTTCTGGCTCGGGGTTACGGCAATCCTTCGTCGTTGATCGCGTTTCGCGCTTTGAGCCGCGATCCGCTGGAGCAGGAGCCCATGTCGGGCGCAGCGATTCACCAAAAGCTCCTCAAAGCCCGGTCCCTGCGGGAAAAGCTCGGCCTTTCTGCTTGCAGTCACCGCCTCTGCTTTGCCGAGGCGGATGGGCTTCCGGGGCTGATCATCGACCGTTACAAGCTGGCGCCCCGCTCTCCCGCGTCCCAGGTCTTCGTGGTTCAGGCTCATACCGCCGGGGCGGATCGCATGCTTCCCGCCGTGCTCGAAGCGCTTCAGCAGCTGTCGACCGAGAAATGCGCGATCATCGTGAGCAATGATGTCGCGATCCGGAAGCTCGAAGGTTTGCAGCCCGAAGAGCCGCGTGTGGCGCTCGAGGTTCCGGGCCAGGATCTCGCGCATGCCCGGATCGTTGTCCCGTCGGTCGCCGGCACGGATTCCGTCGAGTTCGAGGTCGACCTGGTCGGGGGCCAAAAGACCGGCTTCTTCCTGGATCAGCTCTCCAATATCCAGCTCGCGGCTTCGCGTTTGTCGCGCATCGCCCGGGGCAAGATCCGGATCCTCGACCTTTGCTGCTATGTGGGTCAATGGAGCGCGCAGCTCGCCCGTTTTTACAAAGGCCAGGGACTCGAGGTCGAGGTGCTGGCGGTGGATGCGTCCTCATCGGCGCTTTCGTTCGCCAAGAGGAACATCGAGGCGCAAGGGGCGCGGTGCGAGATGCTTCGGGGAGACGTGCTGAAGGATCTGACTCGACTCGAAGGCGAGAGCTTTGATCTCGTGGTTTGCGATCCTCCGGCGTTGATCAAAGGCCGCAAGGACATCCCTCAAGGGACTCATGCCTACCTGCAGCTCAACACCCAGGCCTTCAGGCTGGTGAAAGAGGGCGGGGCGGTCGTGAGCTGTTCTTGCTCCGCGCTCTTGGACGAGGACTCGTTCGAGCGGACTCTTTCGAAGGCCGCTCAGCGCAATCAGGTGAAGGCGCAATGGGTAGGACGGGGCGGCCAGGCCCCGGATCACCCGGTTTTGCTGGAATTCCCTGAAGGGCGCTATCTGAAAGCTTGGATCGGCATTTGCCAGAAAGGATAGGAATTCATGTTGAAAGCAGGAGATCGCGCGCCCGCGTTCACTCTCGAGAGCGACAGCGGTGAGAAGGTCTCGCTCAAGGACTTCAAGGGCCAGACCGTGGTTCTTTACTTCTATCCCAAGGATTCGACGCCGGGCTGCACGACGGAGGCATGCGACTTCAGGGATTCGCAGAAAGCGCTGAAGAAAAACAAGGCCGTGGTGCTGGGAGTGAGCAAGGACTCGGTCGAAAGCCATCGAAAGTTCAAAGCGAAGCAGGGATTGAATTTCCCGCTCCTCTCGGATCCCGCCGGCAAAGTTTGCGAAGCCTATGGCGTGTGGAAGGAGAAGACGCTCTATGGGCGCAAGTTCATGGGGATCGAGCGGACTACCTTCGTCATCGACCCTACGGGAAAGATCCAGAAGATCTATCCGAAGGTCAAAGTGAAGGGTCACGTCGAAGCTGTGATCGAAGCCTTGAGTAAGTGATCTTGGGCACTGCGTGATGTGGGTTTGCGGGTGCTCTTGGTTTTCGTCAGTGGGGAGTGGTTTTTCTGCGTCACGTGCGGCGTCGTTCAATAATTTGCCCGGTTCTTGCTTATTGACTCGTTGACGCCCATTCGTGCGCCGATGCACCTGGTTCTCGTGCAGAGTGCACCGAGTCGCGTGCGATTTCTCTTCCCCCGCGCAAGAGCCTGAGCTCAAAGCGCGGAACGGGCAGGCACGCGCTTTGCTTAAGCTCCCCGAGGTTCCATTAAAGCGGAGCCAGAATTCATTCAAACAGCAATACATTGATCTCAAGGGGTGGCTTTATGAGCAAAGGATGCTCGAATTGGATTGGGTCTCTATTTGTCTTGTGCATGAGCTGGAGCGTTAGCGCTTCGGCCACTATGGGAGGGGGTTTGGACGAGACGATGTTCTGGCAATGTCGTCCCGCAGATCCGGATCAGTCCCACTATTACGTTCAAGTCTGGGGCGAGGCGAGTTGGGCTGGAGTGAGCCTGGAGATGCGACTCAAGGCCAGGACCAATGATGGGCTTCGCGTCATCGAAAGAATGGTTCATACGGAGATCGCCGAAGACGGGGAGCTTTTGGCCTTCCACGGGACTTCGAATTCGATGCAGGCCTCTCTTTGGATCGAGCGCGATGAGCGCTCTTACAATGTGCCTGGACGTCTTAGCATCAAGCCTTTGGGGCGGATCCAGCTCGATTCGGAGCTGCTCTGCGATCGGTCTTATCCCTTTGCCGAATGATCTGCCTGAATGGCAGTTCAACGCCGGTTTTGCTGGGGTTGCACTAGCTTCCTCCCACCCTAGTTAGGGCAATTCCAGCAAAACGGGTTGTTGTACCAGGCCTGAGACTGAGAGGTTGGTGTAGGGCCTCTCCCGAGAAGATCGCGCGGCGCGGAGAGATCACCCTGAGAGCTCTCCGTGACCGGCATTCGATTCAGCTGGGACCGGGGTGACCGGTTACCGAATGCATCTGCGAGCGGGTGCATCTAGACACTAGGTTCATCAAGTCACCGGGTTCATCGGGTCGCTTTCTCGTTCGGGTTGATGCGATCGATCTAGAATTGATTCGCCGCGATGGCGCTTGGCTTCAAAAACTGATAGACCTCCTGCCCGTGAGCTCAGAGGTTTACAAGTTTTTCGCAACCACGGCTAAAGGGATGGAGGCCCTCCTTGCTGACGAGCTGCGCAGCCTGGGGGCGCAGCAACTTCAGCAAGCGCGTGCGGGCGTGCATTTCGAGGGTTCTCTCGAAGTGGCTTACCGGGCTTGTCTCTGGTCGCGTGTCGCGAACCGCGTCCTGCTTCCTCTGAAGACCTTTTTGGCCCCCGATCCCGGCAAGCTCTATGGTGGCGTGAAGTCCATTCGATGGACGGATCACATGTCGGCAGATGAGACGTTGGCGGTGGATTTCTCGTCTTCCCGATCGGCGATCACCCATACTCATTTCGGAGCGCTCAAGGTCAAGGACGCCATCGTCGATCAGTTTCGCTCGGTGACGGGAGCGCGTCCGTCAGTCTCGGTGTTTCAGCCTGATATTCGAGTCAACGTCTACCTTCACGAAAACGAAGCCACGGTCAGCCTCGATCTATCGGGCGAGAGCCTTCACTTGAGAGGCTATCGCGAAGACGGGGCACGAGCGCCTCTCAAGGAGAACCTCGCGGCCGCGATCCTGCTTCTCGCCGATTGGCCCAAGGCCGCATCCGAAGGGGCGGCGCTCATGGATCCAATGTGCGGCTCCGGAACGCTCTTGATCGAGGCAGCGCTGATGGCCGCGCATCGGGCTCCCGGCCTCGGTCGCCGCCACTACGGGTTCATCGGTTGGAAGAAACACGACCCCTCCCTCTGGGAGCGACTCCTGGCCGAGGCGCGTGCGAAAGAGATCACGGATCCCAAGCGCCTTCCCCGGATCGTCGGGTACGATTCGGACTTCAGGGCCGTTCGAGCGGCGCTCGCCAACGTCGAAAGAGCGGGCTTGCGCGGACGCGTGCACGTCGAAAAGCGCGATGTGAGCCTGCTCGAGCCCGTTCAGGATCGTGGCATCCTCGTCGTAAACCCGCCCTACGGCGAAAGGTTGGGCGAGATCGAGGAGCTCAAGCCGCTTCACAAGAGCCTGGGCGACCTGTTGAAGAAGCGATTCGCCGGCTGGAACGCCTTCGTCCTCACGGGCAACCCTGAGCTCGCGCAAGCCATCGGCCTGAAACCTTCTCGCCGTCACGTGCTTTTCAACGGAGCCATCGAATGCCGGCTCCTCAAGTACGAGCTCTTCGCAGGGCGGGAGAAAGAGCGCAAGCTCAAGAGCTGATTCGCTCGGTCTTCCGAATCCGCTGATTCTCCTGGGTCACGCCATGGCCACGACTTCATCCACCAGCTTCTTGATCCCGGTGAAGATCTCGTGCAGTGGGGCATCGTCGAACATGTATGCCGGCGTGGTGACCACCCGGTTTCGCGTATCCACGTGCGCCTCGTTGGGTCGAGTAGCGACATGCTTGTGCCCGAGTTTCTCGAGTTCGCTCGCAGCTTCTCCCGGTTCGCCGACGCTGAGCTCGAGGCCCTTGCCTTTGAGTGCCAGCGCGACCACCGCGGGCGCGATGCACACGGCTCCGATCGGCTTTCCCATCTCATGCATCGAGACCAGGATGCGTCCAAGGTCGTCGCGGACCGATCCGCTAGCTCCTTGAGTCGCGAATGTGCAAAGGTTCTTGGCCGCGCCGAAGCCCCCGGGAAGAATCACGGCATCATAGGCTTTCGGGTCCAGCTGACTCAAGGGCAGGACTTGGCCTCGAGCGATGCGCGCCGATTCCACCAGCATATTGCGTGTCTCTCCTGGAACAGGCTGGTTGGTCAGGCAGTTCACCACATCGGCCTGTGGAGCGTCTGGCGCAAAGCATTGGACTGAGACAGGAGTTTGACTCAATGCCCAAAGAACTCCCACCGACTCGCGGATCTCGCTTCCGTCTTTGAACCCACTCCCACAAAGAATGACTGCGATCTTCTTCATTCCATTCGCCTCCTTGGCGAGGGTTTTATCAGATGAGCCCGAGGCGTCCTAGGCTCAATTGGTCTAGCCGTTCGCAGACGGAGTCCATTCCTCCTTAGTCTGGCTGGAGCGGTATTTTTCTGTTAGATTTGTGCACACTATGAACCACCTAGTCGAAGCTACTGCGGGTGTCGATCCGCAGTCCGAGGCGTTTCTGAATCTCCTAGCCGAGCAAGAACGGGTGCGAGCCAATCGCGTCGCGGGTGTCCGAACAGTGCTTGTCATCCTTTCGGCACGCGGGATGGTTTATGATCGCGAATCGCTGCGCCAGAAGATCCTGCTGACTTATCCCGATGCGGCAGTATTCTTCCGCACCACGCTCGGAAAAGCCGTGGGAGTCGAGGCGCCCGTCAAAGTGGACCTGCTCATCGATTTCACGGGGCCTGGGCAACGACAGAGGTTCTTTTTCGCGAAAAAACTTCGGCGGATGGCCCGGGTCGCGGTGGGCCGCAATTCCGGCCTGTTCCGAAAGAAAATTTACGATCGGATTTTCGACGAGAAATCGGCCGAGCACGCTCGGCGGCTTCCCAAGGATTTGCTGGCGCGCGAGAGGGAAGTGCAGCGCGAGGTCCTGCATTTGGCGGGCGTCGCGCTTTCTCAACAAGGGGATGTCCTGCCGGATCGCGGCCGGACGATCGCGCTGGCTCTCCCTGGCCTGGCGATCGACTGATCGGGAAGTGAGACGCGAAATTGGAAGTAAGAAAGAAGAACTGGAGCCCATTCACACTCGCTGATCGACTCTTCTGGTTTCTCTGCTCAGTGAAACTCGCCGTGATTATTTTGCTGACGCTCGCCGCTGCGCTGGCCGTCGGCACGATCCTGGAGTCCGTTTACGACACGCCGACGGCGGGGTTCTGGGTCTATCGAGCCCGCTGGTTTCACGCGGTGCTCGGGCTGCTTGGGGTCCAGATCGTCGCCGTCGCGCTCAGCCGGATTCCATGGAGGAAACGCCACACGCCGTTTTTGATGGCCCATCTGGGCATCGTGCTTCTGCTCATCGGGTCGTGGATCACGGACAAGTTCGGGGTCGACGGGATGCTTCGGTTCAGCGAGGGCGAGATCGGAAGCGTCGTCGAGATGAGCCAGCCTCTGCTGGTTTTCTCCGAAGGCAGCAACGTCAAGACCGTACCCGTGCGCTGGGTGCCGCCAAACGCGACATTCAAACCCTTCGAGATCGAGGAGTACAGCGTGCGAGTGGCCGAGATGATCTCGCGCGCGGATGCCAACGTCTCGTTCGATCCAGCGCCTGAAGGGACCCAGGCTCCGGCGGGGGCGGCCGTGAAGCTTCGCCTCAAGGGCGGGCCCATGCGCCTTCAGCAGGAATTCTGGCTTTGGAGCGGCGACCCTGGCTGGAATACGCTCACCATGGGGCCGGCTCGCGTGTCGATCGTTTCTGACGAAAAAGGGATCGCCCCGCTCTTCTCATAGATGCCGGGGCCGTGGCTGACGGTGGCCCCAGCCAAGAGCGGCGGACTGGTCTATATGGCCAAGTCCTCCTCGGGGCCTTTGAAAAAAGGGCAGCTCAAAGGCGATGACCTCAAAGGCAAGAAGATCGATACCGGCTGGGCGGGCGGAGTCGAGGTCGAAGTGGTCGAGTGGCTGCCGAACGCTCTCAGTAAAGTGAGCTACGCCCCTTCGGAGATTCAGTACGGCCAGGCAGCCCCGCCTTCCGCGATCAAACTGCAAGCTGGATCGGGCCCGAATGCCGCGGAGCTTTGGCTGGGGATGGGAGAACGAGCCGTTCTTCGCCATCAGGGAAGGGAAGTCGCGGTCGCTTACTACCCGCACCGGGTCGTGCTTCCGTTCGGGCTCCGGCTGGAGCGGT
>CAYNDM010000062.1:2857-11771 GCA_964395265.1 uncultured Bacteriovoracaceae bacterium | reverse complement strand
CGCCTGCGATAGAATCGAAACATGGATTCATTGACGGGTACCGCGGAGCCGACTCCGGGGGCCAGCCGCTTTCTCAGGACCTTCTCAACCCGGGTCGGGCAGCGGACTCTCGAGCTCATCCATTTCGCAGGCGGTTTCGGTCTTCTTTCCTGGCAGATCTTCAAGGAGATGTTCAAGCCGCCTTATTACTTCCGCTTGATCATGGACCAGGTCTTCGCCATCGGCGTGCGCTCGTTCCTGCTGGTTGCGGTCACAGGCCTCGCAACCGGGTCCGTCATGGCCCTTCAGTTCGGTTATGGGCTGTCACGATTCGGCGGCAAGCTCTATGTCCCTAACATCGTCGCCGTCGCGATTCTGCGTGAAATGGGTCCCGTCTTCACCAGCCTGCTGGTCGCGGGGCGCATCGGCTCAGGGATCGCCTCAGAAGTTTCTTCCATGAAGATCAGCCAGCAGATCGACGCCATCCGCGCCCTGGGCACGAGCCCCGTCAAGCGCATCGTGATTCCCAGGGTCATAGCGAGCCTCATCGCGTTGCCTATTTTGACGCTTTTCGCTGATTACATCGGCCTTTTCGGAGCCATGCTGGTCTCTCTCTCGGAGCTCGGGATCAGCACCGAGTACTTCCTCACCAAGTCCATCGAGACTCTTCGGATGTACGACCTGCTGACCGGGATGGCGAAGACCATCGTTTTCGCCTTCTTCATCTCGGTAACCGCCTGCTGGAAAGGCCTGAACACTGAAGGAGGGACGATCGGGGTAGGCAACACAACGACCTGGGTCGTCGTCATGTCGAGCATTTTCATCATGGTGAGTGACTTCTTCCTCACGAAGTTTTTCATCATCACCGTGTACCCGAAATACTGATGGCGAAGCAGAACGGCTCCCGAAAGATCGTGCTTCAAGTCCGCGACGTACACAAGGCATACGGCCCGAAGAAGGTCCACCAAGGCGTCAGCTTCGACCTTTATGAAGGCGAGATCCTGGGTCTCTTCGGCGGCTCGGGTACGGGAAAGAGCGTCATGCTGCGGTCAATCATCGGTCTCGAGAAGCCGGATCGGGGGCAGATCCTCTTCGAAGGCAAGGACATCACAAGGCTCAACGAGACTAGCCTGATCCCGATCCGCATCAAGATCGCTTATGTCTTCCAAAACGGAGCGCTCTTCGACTCCCTGACCGTCGAGGAGAACCTGGCCTATCCGCTGGTCGAGCACACGAAACTCTCGCCGGCTGAGATTCACGAGCGAGTCGAGCAGATGCTGGAGCTCATCGACATGAAGGGATCCAATCACCTGCTGCCGAACGAGCTCTCGGGCGGTATGCAAAAGCGCGCTGGGCTGGCGCGGGCCACGATCCTCGAGCCGCAGATCATCCTATTCGACGAGCCGACCGCGGGACTGGACCCCGTCAACACCAAGCGACTGCTCGACAACATCATGAAGTTGAAGCACAAGGGCATGACCGGGATCTTCGTCACCCACGACATCCCCAGCGCCTTCGAAATTGCTGATCGCATAGCGATTCTTTACAATGGAAAGATCCACGTGATCGATACGGTCGAAAACATCAAGAAGTCAGAGGATCCGCTGGTACAGTCTTTCGTCAGCGGAACCGTCGAACACTAGGGGCTCGGTAACGGACATGAGAAAAGAAATAGAACTGGAGCTGAAGGTCGGGCTTTTCGTGAGCATCGGGCTCTCCCTCGTCATGCTGGCGATCCTGACTTTAGGAGGGGCAAAGAGCCTCTTTTCGCGGCAAAACGAGTATACCCTCCACTTCGACTCGGCCGAAGGCCTCATCACTGGCGCGAAGGTCGTGCTAGGCGGGCTGACCGTTGGAGCCGTGGACAAAGTCGATCTCGACCCCGATAGCAGGGACATCGAAGTCACGATCACCATGGATCGCAAGTACGGCCAATGGGTCAGGAAAGGCACCGAAGGCGAGATCGCCACCCAGGGACTTTTGGGAGACAAGTACATCGCCCTCACGTTGGGCCGTGAGGAAGCCCCCGCCCTGGAAGATGGCTCCGAGATCCCGGTTCGGAACTCCAAGGACCTGACGCAGTTCTTGAGCAAGGGCGATCAGCTGCTCGTCTCGCTCAACTCGATCGCGGGAAGCCTCGACCGGCTCCTGAAGCAGTTCGAGAGCGAGAACCGGAGCGAGAAATTCTTCGACGGCTTGAGCTCCGCCGCGACGAACCTTTCGCAGGTCTCAAGCAAGCTCAATCAGCAGCTGACCGGGATCGAGCTCAAGCAGGCGTCGCAGAACCTCAATTCCATCTTGAAGAAGATCAATGACGGCACGGGCACCCTAGGGGCCCTGGTGAACGATCCCGGGCTGTACGATGACATCAAGGCGCTCACCGGCGGTGCCAATCGGAACCGCGTGATGCGGAACCTCGTGCGCAAGACCATCAAGGATGGGGAAAAAGAGCAGGTGGAAGGACAAGCAGGGGGTAAGGAAAGATAGCCCGTTTCCCAGTTCGCCTCGGCGAAACCGACGCCTGACCCGAGCTTCAACCGTTCGCTCCGCCTCGACACCTCGCCCAAGCGCCGCAACTTTCAACCCAGCCGCGCCTTACCGCTATCGCCCTACCCCAAAAACTCAAAGGCCGGCGAGACATCCATGTCCCACCGGCCCTCGATAGCTGATCCGAACAGCGCCCAGAAGGCGCCGCAGGTCACTGGTCAGTTGTTATTGACCGGCTCGAAGGTCGCTTGCTGCATGTTCATGCCTTCAGCTCCCTTCTTTTTCGCCGGCGTGATCATTCCACGCTTACGGAGTTTCTCGACCAGAGTCGTGCGGTTCATGCTGAGAAGCTCGCTGGCGCGGTTCTTGTTGTTGTTGGTGCGCGCGAGAGCCTGATCGATCAGGTGATTCTCGAACGCATCGACGATGGCTTTCAAATCGAGACCGGAGTTCGGAAGCACCATACGTGGGAACTCCCACTCCGAAGTCGCGCCGGTACCGTGAGGCTGCTCCTCGACATAGCGTTGGAAAATGCGGTGAGGCAGGTCACCCAGATCCACGCTGCCCTGGCCCTTGAGGATCACCAGGCGCTCCATGAGGTTCTCGAGCTCACGAACGTTGCCTGGCCAGTCATAGGCCATCAACGCCTCCATGATCTTGCCGCTCGGGGCCTCGACGCTATGGCCGGTCAAGCGGTTGAACTGTTGAACGAAATGATTCACCAGCAGCGGGATATCCGACTTGCGCTCCCGTAGCGACGGGATCTTCACCGGGATCACGTTCAAGCGATAGAAGAGATCTTCGCGGAACTCACGCTTCTGAACCGCTTCCTCGAGATTGCGATTGGTAGCTGCGATGATCCGGACATCCACTTCGATGGTCTTCGAAGAGCCCACGGACTCGAACTGGCGGGTCTGCAGCACGCGAAGCAGCTTCACGTGGAGAGGAAGCGGAAGTTCGCCCACTTCATCCAGGAAGATCGTCCCCCCATGAGCCAGCTCGAAGCGGCCTTGGCGGTTCTGCGTCGCACCCGTGAAGGCGCCCTTGATGTGACCGAAAAGCTCGGCCTCCAAGAGTTCCGACGGAATCGCTCCGCAGTTGACGATCACCAAGGGCTTGTCCTTCCGCGCCGAGTTCTCGTGGATAGCGCGTGCCACGAGCTCCTTGCCCGTGCCGCTCTCCCCGGAAATCAGCACGGTGCTGTCCGTCTGGGCGACCTTTTCGATTGTTTGAAAGATATTCTGGATTGCTAGGCTTTCACCTACTAACGGCGACCGAAATGCGAGCATCAATGCTCCCCCCTTTTAATACCCATCCTTGAGTTACGCTGAAGCAGTCATTGCTACGGCGCATTGCCATTCCTTGGCCACAAGGGCCTTGGTCACTGGAGAACCCGGTACTGCTCACGATCAGCTAGGTTCTGATAAAAGGCTAAGCAGAATTTGCCGAGCTGTCAATTTTTTCGCCGCAGCTTCTCAGTAGACTGACAGTGACGAAAAAAATCCTAGAGATTTCAACGGGTAGGAACCAACCCTTTGAGAAGAGACTGAAAGGTATTCGTTGAAGAAAAAGGAAGTCAGAGAGGAATGCCCTGAGGGCCATCTCCCCTCTCGATCCCGTACGCAAAAATTCAGAACGCGTAACCGAGACTGAATCCAACCCAAGGCCTGACGTTTTCAGCCACCAACGCGTAAGCGGCCATGCGAAACAGGAACTTCGCATCGCTTCGGTTTTCGTAGCCGAGCCCGACCGTGGGAACGATTGGAGCCGAACCGAACTCAACTCCAGACGTGTTGCTCTTCAGGTTGTCGACATCCGCAGTCGCCACAGTCACGCCCCCGGAAGCGAAAAGCGATCCTGCCTCTCTCGCGAAGTAGTAGTTGGCGTAGACGGGGATCACGGTGACCGTATCTGTCTTGGAAGGCGAAGTCAGCTTCACATGTCCGAACCCGATGCCAGCGACCAGCTGATCATCCAACGCACGATCAAAAAACACCGAATAAACCAGGCCACGCCCGAGCACTTCCACGCCCAGGACGCTGGGATAAGTCACGCGTGTATGTTCGGCATGCGCCATGGAAAGACTCAAGAGCATGGCTGCAGCGCCCAACATCCCGTTGATCCAAAACCTCGTCATGACTTCATGACCTCCCGATGAGAAACCGAACCCAATCGTCCGAGTAGATGTCACCGCGAAATACGAACCAAAGGATCGTCCCCAGGATCAAACCTCCTGAGACAACCCAACAAGGCCATTGCTTTCGACTCCCTCTCCGCCTGAAAAAGCGCCCCACTTCCCACACAATCAAGGCGACTGGGAGTGCCCAAAACGGGAAAAACCTCGCTAAGGCAAAGAGAACGTGCATTGCTTTCGCGCGGCTTATTTTAGGGATTTCAGCGCATCGACATGGTCGGTCTTTTCCCAGGTAAAATCGGGATCCGGGCGACCAAAATGCCCATAGGCTGCGGTTTTCGTATAGATCGGACGCAGGAGCTTCAGCGATTCGATAATCCCCGCCGGCCGCAGATGGAAAATCTCGCGGGCCGCGGCTTCCAGCTTCCGAATCTCGACCTTCTCAGTGCCGAACGCGTTCACCATGACGCTGACAGGCTCGGCCACGCCGATTGCGTAAGCCAGCTGAACCAGGCAACGATCAGCCAGCCCGGCGGCCACGATATTCTTCGCGACGTATCGGCCCATGTAACAGGCCGAGCGATCCACTTTCGATGGGTCCTTGCCCGAGAAAGCACCGCCACCGTGGGCGCCATGACCGCCGTAGGTGTCCACGATGATCTTGCGTCCCGTCAGGCCGCAATCCCCCATGGGTCCACCGACCACGAACCGACCGGTCGGATTGATGAAGAACTTGGTTTTGTTATCGATCAGACTCGCAGGAACCGTTTTCTTGATTACTTCCTCGGTCAGTGCCTCGTGAATCTGCTTATGGGTCGCCGCTTCGTCGTGCTGGCTGCTGATGACGATCGTATCAATGCGCTTCGGCTTGTTGTTCTCGTATTCGACGGTCACTTGAGTCTTGCCGTCCGGCCGAAGCCAGGGAAGGGTCCCGTCGTGCCGAACCCGCGAGAGCCTGTAGGCCAGCTGATGCGAAAGATCAATTGAAAGCGGCATGAGCTGTTCGGATTCGCGAATCGCGTACCCGAACATCAATCCTTGGTCACCGGCGCCTTGCTCACGCTCATTATGAAGGCCTTGGCCCGTTGTCACGCCCGGGGAGATATCCGGCGATTGCGTCCCAACCGTCACCACGACGCCACACGTTTTATAGTCGAACCCCTTATCGGAAGAATCGTAGCCGATCCTTTTGACGGCCTCGCGGGCCACGCTCGCGTAATCCACCTTCGCGGTCGTCGTCACTTCGCCGGCGACTACGATGAGCCCCGTAGTGATCAGGGTCTCACAAGCCACGCGGGACTTCGGATCCTGCGCCAAAAGCGCATCCAGGATCGAGTCCGAGATCTGATCCGCCATCTTATCCGGATGACCCTCAGTGACGGATTCCGAAGTAAACAGGTAGTTGCCCGACATGGTTCTCCTTTGTGGAAGCGAGTGGCGCAGATGAACGCGCCTGAGGCTGGGTTTGAAACAGAAGCTCAGTCGATATGGACTGGGAACTTCGGCGTCGTACCTTTGTTTTGCTCACGACGCTTACGGGTCTTGCCTTTAGCGTGTTGGCGGGTCTTGCGAGCATTACGAGTTTTACCAGTACGAGAAGACATAAATACCTCCAAAATAACGAGAAGGTATCTGTGTAGCCTTGCCCTGACCGCATTGTCAATCCTCGCCTTGCCAGCAGGCGCAGAATGGCTCGAAGCTTGCCCTGGCTGGCTGTCCATGAAGTACCATTCGAGGGTTCGGTTTTTGGTGTGCCTCCTCGTCCTAGGTTTTGGCCTCATCTTGCATCCCAGGCAGATTTGGGGCGTCGGGAACCTGCTTGAAGGACCTCCCTTGGTCTTGGGCCAAGGCGAACAGCGCCTGGTTCGATTCGAGGGCCTGAAGCGCTACTCTCTGGGAAGCCCAATAGTCCGGGCGGTTAGCCTCAGCTCCGACCCCGACCGACTCCTTCTCAAGGGGATCCAAGTCGGGATCACCGATCTCTGGGTCTGGAAACAGGACGGCTCCACGGAGCGACGATTCATCGAAGTACGTAAGGTGGACCGCCGGGAAAAACCGACCCGACTGGAACAGGCCCTCTCTCGTCTTCAAGAGACCGAAGTCTATTACTCGGACCAGGGGGCCGTCCTGAGGGGAGAGATCCAATCCCTCGGCGAGCTTGCGCGAATCCAATCCCTGCAAAACTCCTATCCAAAAGAAATCTTGAACGAAACCGAGATCGGTCCTCAGTTGCTCGCTCTGGGAAAAAAGCGTATCGAAGCCTGGATCTTCGCTCATCCCGAAGCCGCCGAGCTGAGCGTCGAGACTCTTGGCCAAGGGCTTTGGGTGAGTGGACATATCGCACGAGCGAGAGCTCGACAGGAGATCGAAAGGCAGCTGAGGGCTCTTTTCCCAGCGATTCAACTCGACCTCGAGTCCCTTCCAGACGATTCTCCAACGATATTCTTCCGAGTGTTCCTGCTGGAGATCAGAAAAGCACAGTTTGGGCGCCTGGGGATCGATTGGCCCGGGTCAGTCTCAGGTGCGTTCAAAGCGAGCACCTGGGGAATCCGCGAAGCCATCGCGCTGGATCTCGCACTTCAGGCACTCGAGGGCGAAGGTTCGGCCAAAATCCTCTCGCGCCCCGAGCTGGTGGTTCGTGCCCCGGGAGAGGCCGAGCTTTTCGCGGGCGGGGAATTGCCCATCCGGACCAAGAGCCCCTATTCGAGCAACGTAACCTGGAAGCCCTTTGGATTGACCCTGAAACTCAAAGTCACCCACGCCACTCGTGAGCGCGTGCGCGTGGATATCCTGACCGAGGTAAGCAGTCTCAATCCGGACATTTCCGACAGCCCCATCCCGGGGATACACGCAAATCGCATGAAAACACAGGTGGACGCGCGTTTCGGAAGCCCGCTCTTTCTGTCAGGGCTCCTCCAAGAAGGTGCTCGCGAAACCGCGCGCGGCCTGCCGCTTTTGGGCAAAATCCCGGTCTTGGGCGCTCTCTTCAGCTCGGAGGACTACCTGAATGAGCGTTCCGAGCTAGTCGCTGTTCTTCTGCCGCTCAAAGCTCCCCCGGCGGCTCCGATGGACCGAATGAGCCAAAGCGACCGAAAAAGCCCCGCAGGGCCCGTGCCCCCTCCCCGAAACTGGGTGTCTCCTGAGGAAGAACGACGCCTGCGTCGGGCAGCCAGCTTTCCTTGGAACGCCCTTCAATGAACACTCCCTCCTGGCTTCAACAGATTCTCGAGCGTCCGGAAGTCACCGATATCTGCCTGAACGGAGCAGGCTCGGTCTATATCGACCGGGGGCAAGGACGCGAGCCCTACCCTGCCTCATCCTGCCCGGGCCCATCCTGGTCGGAGAGCGAGCTTCGAGAATGGGTCCTCACCCAGCTTTCATTGGCGGGCAAAAGCTGGGACGCGAAACATCCTTTCGTGGACGCGATCCTGTCCTCCACCGGGCACCGTCTCCATGTGGCCTTTCCTCCCATCGCCCCAGGCTCGATTCTGGTATCGTTGCGAAAACTACCCAAGCCGGTCGAGGCTCCTTCTTCCCGCTGGGCGGACTCGCCGCTCTACCTTCCCCTCAAAGAAGCCGTGATTCGCGGGGACTCCGTCATCCTTTCCGGATCAACAGGGAGCGGCAAGACGACCCTAGCCTCTGACCTTCTCAGCGAAGTCCCTGCCCCTGAACGAGTCATCGCCCTCGAGGACACGCCGGAGCTCGCGCCACGGCACGCGCACTTCCTCAGCTTGACCAGCCGACCTCCAAATGCGGACGGCTATGGGGAGGTCACGGTCCGGGCCCTGCTGAAACAAACCCTTCGGATGCGCCCCGACCGGATCATTTTGGGAGAATGCCGGGGCGCCGAGGTGCTCGATCTGCTTCAAGCTTTGAACACCGGGCATCGCGGGTCCCTGGCTACGCTCCATGCGAACTCGCCCCGAGACGCCCTGCGAAGGATCGAGCTACTTTGCCATTTGGCATCCACGGGACTCCCCCACTCGGTCGTCCGCGAGCTGATTGCCTGCGGAATCCAGTGGATCGCCCAGGTCAAGCGTACCGGGGACCGGCGCGCCATCACGGAGCTCTGGAAGGTCGAGGGCCGGGAAGGAGACACGATCCTCCTCAGGCAATTCACCCCCACCTAAAGGGAGATCTCTCCTACCCAAGGCGGCGCGTCCCCACGCAAAGCGGCGGCCCCCGATCAAGACAGCTCCCCCTGGACACCCAGCGGAGCTCCATGCGAAGAACCCTGCATGACTTTCGAACCCGCCCCCCACACTCGCCCGCAGCTCCCCGCCACCGGCTCTCCCGTCAAGAGACGGCACG
>CAYNDM010000062.1:0-2847 GCA_964395265.1 uncultured Bacteriovoracaceae bacterium | reverse complement strand
TATTTTCTCGCGACGATCGTTTGCCTTTTTTTCGCCGACGCCTTTCTCTATCTGGTCAGCCTGCTCGGACGCGTCCTGCAAATGAGCCAAGCGCTTCCGGGCTCTTCGGACCAATTCTGGAGAATCCTGGCCGCCTCCCGAATGGCTACTCTCTGCGCCTGCAGCCTCCTTGCGGCCGAATCGCCACGCACGGCGGGCTATTCGCTCCTGATCATCCTGGCCAATCTGGTCTCGGCCATTGGTTTTCTGGGCCTGATGGTCGATGGAAAGGTGGAGTTCGCCTTGGTCCTGGGCGTGCTGGTTGATTTTTCGATAGCGATAATCGTAGCATGGAGGCTGACCCGCGCATCCTTGGTGAAGATCAGCTGACGAATGCCTATGGAATTTTCTCAGATTCAATCCACTTTCTCTCCGGTCTGGAACACATTGAAGACCGATGCCAGAAGCGGGTTTCAAGAGGCCTGGTATGTCAAGTTCAATGATCCGATCGAAAAAAAATCGCTTCTGATCCGGTTCCAGCTCTCGTCCAGCAAGAATGGCTTCAGGAGAGTCGCTGAAGTCTGGGCGATCTTCTTTTCGAGGAATGAGGATCAGGAGATCTCGAAGGTCGCGGTCAAGCAGAGCTACGACATCCAGTCGTTCTCCGCGTTCGAGGAAAACGGCTCGCATGGAATCCGGATCGGGAACTGCGAGCTGACCGACAAACGCACCCGCGGTTCGGTCACGTTCAAAGGCAAGTCCATCAGCTGGGACCTTTCCATCTTCGCCGCGCAGGACTCGAGCTTCAATCTCGTGCCCGAGTCCCTGACCAAATCGGGCTTGGCCAGGATGAGAGTGGGCACCGGTTGCGCGGACCTTCGGTTCACAGGCACCTCCTCGGTCGATGGGACGAGCTATGAATGGAGCATGGTTTCGGGTTCGCTGGGACATCTTTCGGGCTCGCAGGAAGGCCACTCCTGGATCTGGGCTCAATCGAATCATTTCGTCAACGAGCGCAATGAACCCGAATACTTCATCTTCGAAGGGCTGAGCGCGAGGGCGCGTTTCGCGGGGATGCTCCCGAGCCCGCGCATTTCGACTTTCTTCTTTTTCTATCGAGGAAAGGAGTACCGCCTGAACTCATTTTGGGACGCGATCCGATCGCGCTCCTCAAGCAGCTTCAACGAGTGGAAGTTTCACGCGGATCACGGCGACCTTTCATTTCGCGGGCAGGTTCATGCCGAGCATCGAGATTTCGCCGGGCTCACGCTCGAGGACACGGACGGTTCGCTCGTCTACCTTTCCAACTCGCAACTGGCCAACGTAACCATCTGGATTTACCGCAGGGGCAAGCTCGAAACGACAGTGAAGTCGATCGGAAGCGCGGCCTTCGAGATCGCGAGCCGCCTGAAGAATCCTTACGTGCCTGTCATTCTTTGAGCGCGCGGCTTCCTCCTTCTTGTGGGCCCACGGTCTCCTCCTTCGATCGCGCGGCATTCTCCTTCGATCGAACGGCCTCCTGGAGAATCCTCAGCGAAACTCCCCCTTGGAGCCTTCTCGTTGAAGTATTCTCAACTCGTCCATGAGATAGGCTCCGTTCTCAGGAAAACCCCATGGCCGCCCTCCCATCAGCGCCCCCAGGACCAGGCTCCACCCAAGCCACTTCATCAACCAACCGACGGCATCCATCCTCATCCAACCCCACCTTCCTGGAGGCTGAGCCAAGCGGAGACCATTGCCATGCCCAAAAGACCTAGAAGCGCCGGCGCCGTGCAGACAAAAAGCGGCTTTAGCGCGCGTGCGCCCAGCACCGAAAGCTCTCGCTCGGTTTGCATCCTGAGCTCCGTTCTCATCGCGGCCAAGATGGCTTCTGCCCGCTCCATGCAGGATCGCCCCTCCATCAGGCTGATCTGAATCGCCTTCTTGAGCGAGTGCCCGGCATCGATCAGGGGGCGCATCGGCGAATTCGGACGAGACGTCACCGTTCCTTTTTCCGGAGATCCGCACTCGCTCTTCCAGGTCGAGAAGCCCCACTCCTCCGCCAGTCCCGGCGCTTCGCGCGCGAGAAACTCGCAAGCTCGGCCCCAAGCGATGTCGGGAGGATCCCCGCTTCGCAACGACGAGAGAAGCCGCTCCCCCGCGCATTGCGAGATCAGGATCCAAGAGCGCTGCGCCGGAGGCATCCCGCCCCATCGCGCTTCCTCAGCCATGCTGAGCAGCCAAAACGCCCCCGCCAGCGAAAGGAGAATCGCCAATGTGCAAGCGATCACCCAGAGCCAGGGATGTTCTTCTAGGCCCGGCATGATCATGAAAAGTCCGGCGCCGAAAAGCGGCACAAGCGCGGTACAAACCAGGGCCTGCATGAGCGCCTGCGCTGACCGGGCCTTGGCCTCGGATAAAGAGTCTCGATGGTGGACTGCCAGATCCCGAAACCTGCGGATCGTCGGAAGAATGGCTGCCCCTTGCGCCCGAAGCCCCAAGATGCTTTCGGAAAGGAGCGGACCCCAGGGCGAAGGCAATCCCCGAACGACTGCCCACTTTTCCTCGGAAGGGAGAATTCCTGACTCCAGAAGCTCTTGGAGTTCATGAAGCGCGGCAAGGATCTTTCGGATCTCAGTCGAAGAGTCCCGAGTGCCCGAACGGATCAGCCCCAGCAGGGATCGGGGCATCAGGAGGTGAAACCCACCAAGTGCGCAGAAGATACAAGCGGTCCAAATCAGCATGGATCGCCTCAAAGCAAGGACCAAGCCCGCTCGCGAGGCCGCTACCTTTCCTCAGCCCGCTACCGTTCGCCAAAGCACTTACTCTCGCCAGCCTGATACCTTTCGCTAGAGCGCTACCCCAGGCCCCGCCCAGTCACTTCCAATA
>CAYNDM010000061.1:0-11896 GCA_964395265.1 uncultured Bacteriovoracaceae bacterium | reverse complement strand
ACCTTTATCAGGGGGATCCCGAACGCGACGCCGATCTCACCCGTCCGTTCGAAGCCCGTCTCGTCGGAAGGTCCCCGGTTCGCAAAGCCATCTGGTTGCTGCTCTTTCCGGTCAGTCAGATCGTGCGGGTGCCGTTTCTCAAGGGAATCCAGTTCTTCAACGGCTGGGTGGTGCTGAACGCGGTCGTCTGTTTCGCGTTCGTGGGGGCCATGACTTACTTCTTCGGATGGGGAGCGTTCGCGTACCTGGCCGCTTCGAGCATGTTCTCAATAGGATTGCATCCAGTCGGCGCCCGCTGGATCCAGGAGCATTACGTCGTCGGCCCGAACAACCAGGAGACTTACTCTTATTACGGCCCTCTCAATAAGCTGGCTTTCAACATCGGTCATCATAACGAGCATCACGATATGATGTGCGTGCCTTGGTCGCGCTTGCCTCAATTGCGTGCCATGGCGCCGGAGTTCTACGACACGCTTTACTCCCACGATTCCTGGACGCGCCTGCTTTTCCGATTCATCTTCGACAAGAACATCACGCTCGCCAGTCGGGTGACCCGCGACCCAAAAGCGGCGACCCGGAAGACCCAGGCTTCGCGCGACGCGAGCCAGGACCAGCAAGTCATCGCGACGGACCTGGCGCCTCAACCCACGATGGGCTAAGCGCCTGCATTGAGCCCCCGCTTAAAGAGGCGCAGCTCTTCTTCAAGGATCCCGTCGCGCAAGGAGTACTCGGTCGCGCGCGCCGTCTTAGCGCCCAGCGCGGCCATGACTTCCTCGAACAGAATGGAACCGGCGACAATCATGTCGACGCGCTTGGGCTCGATCCCGGGAACCTGCGCGATCTGCTGATGGGTCATCGCGCTCAGGCGCGCGACCAGCTCCGCCAGCGGCTCGCGCTCGATCAAGGCTTTTCCCGATCGCTTGCGGAGCATCCGCGAGATCGCGCGGATCGTACCGCTGGATCCCACGATCCGATCCACTTTCGGCCATTTTTCGGCCCGCATCACCTCAAGAAGAACCGAGTGGATGTGGGATCTCAGCGCTTCGATGGCCTTTGAGCTCGGAGGAGCGCGCCTGAGAAAGAGCTGCTGAAGCCGGGCCGTTCCCAGCGGGAAGCTATGGCTGTGAAGGACCTTCTTGCCGCGACAGATGCTGATCTCGGTGCTTCCGCCTCCGATGTCCACCAATGCGAAGCGCCCCTTCTTCTCCGGGTCATTGGCCAGCACTCCCAATGCGATCAACCTGGCCTCTTCCGATCCCGAGATCACGCGAAGCTCGATTCCCGTCTCGCGCCTGACCATCCGGATGAAGCGGCCGCTGTCAGCAGCGTCCCGAAGGGCACTGGTCCCGAACGCAACGATCTTGTCGGCCTCGAGCTCCTCCGAAACGCGTTTGAAGCGCCTGAAAGCGCTCAGCGCCCGGAGCACGGCTCTCCGATCAAGCCTTCCGTCCGAGAAGACTCCTTGGCCCAGCCTGATCATCAGCTTCTCGCGATGGAGAGTCTGATAGACTCGACGCGCGCGGAACTCATGGACATCGAAGCGGACGGAATTGGTTCCCAGGTCGATGATCGCCACGCGCATTGCCTCAGTCTAGAGGCTCGAATGCGTCGGATCAACAACGGGTTATTTCTGGGCGACTCGAGGAGCCGCGCTCTCCTGGCTCACGGCGACCTGGATCCAATCGCTCATCATGCGGCTGACCATCGCGGGCCAGCCCTCGCGGCTTCTACATCCGTAGCGATCCATCACCGAACCGTCGCCGCGAATCAAGCGAACGCGAATCGGGTACAGGCATGCGGAGAAATTCTGGCCCTCGGCCATGAGACGCGCCAGTTCCTGCAGCTGCTCACGAGCCACTTCAGTGGTGTACTGAGGGCTCTTCCCCTCGGTTCCGGCCAGAGCACGCGACGGATGCACCGCGGGCGCGTAAACCGGGCGGGCCGGCAACAAGGCGGGATAGAGAACCACTTTCGGGGCCTTGTTGTCCTTGGCCACGATGTGAACCACGAACGAGCCAGGGCCCGCCCATTTTTGCGGAGGACCTACGTATTCCAGGAACGCCTCGACGAACGGGCTCTCCGCCTTGCCCAAGCCGGGCGCGGATCCAAGCGGAGCCCCGCCGTCTTTCGAGTTCATGCTGGAGCAGGCCGTAACCAACGCCAACCCCAGAACAGAGGTCAATACAGAACCGGCTTTCATCGTGCATTTCTTCATCGATATGACTCCTGTGAATCGGCTTCCCGGGTTAATCGCTTTTCGTCTCAGTTGCTGCTCATCAGCGTCAGCGGCGCCAGGAACTTTTTCGGACACTCATCGAATCCTGGATCTGAGAAAGCGGCGATCCGGCAATCCGGCTTCGAAACCTGATAAGCCAGAGCCGTCGATACCGCCCAGCCGGCTTCGGAGAATTGGCCGGAGCCGCAGGCCTGCGCCGTATCGATCTTCATGCAACGAAGAAAGGCGCCCCAGGGCTGCTCGACGGACTTGTCCTTCGAAGGCTGGGCTTTGGCCAACAGTCCGCACGGCTCCCATGCTTGGGCTGCGAGCCGGGTCAGCTCGAACTTGGCTCGCTCAGGCTGAGTCTCCAGAAGCTTGACGAAACCCGATCCAAGCTCGAGCATCGGCGCTCCGCCCGCGTCCTGAGTGAGAACGCCCACGCCTCGCCACGCGATATCGGGCTGAACCATGGCAGGCATGCGGGCCAGCTTCAGCTCGCGGATCCTGCTCTCCAAGGTCGAAAAGATTTCCGATCCGAATCTCTTGCGATGCTCTTTCAGCCATCCCAGGAGATCCTTGCGAACGTTTTCGAAGAGCCGGCTGACCTGGCTCCAATCGTCGCTCGAAAGCTGATGCTGAGGGCCTTGTCCCGGAAACTCCACCGAGCTGCACAGAGGCGCCTCATTTTTTCCTTCGTCATGGCTTCGGCTCAGCGCCAGGGACGCACCCGCGTGGAGCTACGTCTTGGGCCGGGTCGCTGCCGCGAGAGGCTGCGACTCCGCGGAAGCCTGCGATCCGGCGGGCGCCTTCAATTCCGCGGACGAGTCCATCCGAGCGCTCTGCGCTTCGGTGCTCCGTATTTCAGGGCGGGCTTCTTTTCCGCCCAACGAATCACGCTCGACCAGCTTTTCGGCTCGTCGTTCGGAGAGCGACTCCTGTTTCGTCATGTGGGCCGAACCATCGTCCGAGGAAAGCTCCCCGCGCGATCCCTTCGCCGCGGCATGAACGTTTTCGGACTTGGTTTCAACCTCGGAGTCGGAAGCTCCCTTTCTCAGGCGCACTTCTTCTTCGACCAGAGCCTGATGAAGATTCGATTTCAAGTTGCAGGCCGTGAGGGGCAAGCTGCAGAGGATCGCGACTACCGAAGCTGAGCTCCAAAAACGAATTGAGTTCCTACCAACCATGAGCATCTCCAATCCAAGATTCAGGCGTCGTATTGTTAAAACTTATTAACCATTATACCGACCATGCTTGATTTTAAAAGTCGTGTTTAGAGAGGCGCACTTTCTCAAATGCGATTCAGCCTGCTTTGCGCAAAAAAATCCCGAAAGACACACGGGTCGTCCCTGCCGCAGAGGTCCGCATGAACTGCAGAAGTCCGCCCCGATTCGACGGCTTCAGAACCGACTTAAGTTCGACTGACTACTCATAAGGATAATCAGGAGGAGCGATCGGGATGAAATCGGGGGGACTAACCTTTAGCGCGAGCCGCGACGACACTGAGTGCCTAGACCATAGCGCGATCCGCGACGAAACTTAGGGACTAGCCCATAGCGCGATCCGTTTTTATCTCACCACAAGCGATCCGATCTCCCGAATCACCCGCCGGGTTCGATCGATAATCATCCTTGCCTGCGTGAATCACGATGGAGGTCCCTGATCCCGCGAAAAGCGAGTTCGTCTCCCCGCGCTTTAAGCTCACCTGGTCGGTATAAAGATCGGCTTCCAGCTGACCGTCCGCCCCCACTTTGACGTTGGGCAGATCCCCAGCGTGCGGCCCCTGAGCGTTCTGATAACCGTGCTGCTGGCTCTCAGAAGAGAAGTGTCCTCCCGCCGACTTGAAATCCGGGCCCTTGCAAGAGGCCTTTTCATGAATGTGGATCGCATGCACGCCTGGTGGCAGTTGCTCGGCTCTCACCCGCAACAGAACGCCCTCACCGGCTTGCGAAAGCTCGACCGTCCCAATCTTCTTGCCTTGCCCGTTCTTCAATTCAGCCTTCGCGCGAAGCGGCTCCCGTGCGAAAGCCTGTCCAACCAAGCCCAAAGTCGAAATCACCATCAGGAGCCTGCTCGTCATCCAGTCCTCATTTCCGTGTTCGTATTCGCATGCGTGAACGAACTCCACTCTTGCGAGCTTTGGGCCTGCGTCAGCTCTTGCCACAGGGCCCCGGACCAGCGGCCCGCCCGGAACCAGGGGGCGTCCGAAGCCCAGGGGGCGACAGGATCAAAGGACCGAACGACGCAGTCGCGCGGAGATGAAATCCACCAGCATGACCAGGACCAAGATCACCAGGATGACCGTACAGACCTTTTGGTATTGGAACAATCGCATGTACTGGGTGAGCAGGAACCCGACGCCTCCCGCCCCCCCCAGGCCGAGAACCACGGCCACGCGGGCGTTCAGCTCGAAGCGAAACAGAAAGTAGCTCACGAAATGCGGCGCCACCTGCGGCCAAACCGCCCAACGGATCACGGCAAGCTTTCCGGCCCCCGCGCTCTCGAGCGCCTCGACCGGCCCGCGATCGATCGCCTCGATCGCATCGGCGAAAAGCTTGCCGAGCATGCCCACCGAATGGATGGCGAGGGCGAGAGTTCCGGGAAAAGGCCCGAGGCCCACGGCGCTGACAAAAAAGAGCGCCAGGATCAGCGAGTCGATCGCCCGATCCGCATTGAGGAAGAAAAGCGTCGCTTTTCGGAGCAAGGGTTTTTCAAACACGTTTGAAGCCGCGAAAAAGGCCACCGGCACCGACAAGATCGCCGCGATCACGGTGCTGATCCAAGCCAACTGGATGGTCAGCAGCGTTTCGCTCATCACCTTCCCCATGACTGTCAGATCGGGCGGGAACATCCGCGACAAGAAATCCGCCATGTACGGAAACCCGTCGATCAGGCGCGAGAGGCTGAACTCCACTCCGGTAGCCGCCCAGTAGGTGACCCAGGCGAGGAGCGCGAGCATCGCTTTGGAGAACAGGCTTTTGATCGAGAGGTGCCGGGCCAGGATGCCTTGGGCCGCCGGAGAGACTGTCAGCGAAGCGGTGCGATTCATAGAGCGGCTTCCATTTCCTCGCGTCCTTCGACCTGATAGATCTCCTCGACCCGTTCCGGGGTCAGCTCGGAGGGAGGCCCGTCGAAGACGACTTTCCCTTGTCGAAAGGCGATGATCCGCCCGGCGTAGGCCTTCGCGTACTCGAGCACGTGGATATTCACCAAAACCGTGATCTTGCGCTCTCGATTGATCCGCTCCAGGATCCTGAGGACCACTTCCGAAAGCTTCGGATCGAGCGAAGCCATGGGTTCGTCGGCCAGGATGATTTGAGGATCCTGGACCAGCGCTCTCGCGATGGCCACACGTTGCTGTTGGCCGCCCGAGAGGTTTCGGGCCTTGTCGCCGTATCGTCCTTCGAGCCCGACCGCGTTCAACGCGCGCTTGGCCCTTTCGACGTCTTCTTTCGAGTACAGCCCGCTCAATGCTCGCCAGATCGGCGAGTAAGCGATTCTTCCTACCAACACGTTCTGCAGAACCGAAGCGCTCTTCACGAGATTGAATTGCTGGAAGATGAATCCGATCCGCCGGCGAAGCGCCATGAGATCCCGTCCCTGGAGGTCGGGCACGTCTTCTCCCAGTACCTGGATCTTTCCGCTGGTGGGCTGGCAGGTACCGTTGACGGTTCTGAGAAAGGTGCTCTTCCCAGCTCCCGAAAGCCCGATCACGGCGACGAACTCGCCTTGGTCGATTTTCAAGTTCACATGATCGAGGGCGAAGGACTTGCCTCCGTCGAACGTCTTGGTCAGGTCGCGCGCGATGATCGACATGGAATCGCCTCTCCTTACATCACGTCCAACGCCTTGGCGGCGTCACGAACCGGCTGGAAATCGGAGGGTTTGGCCGGAACCATCGAGTCGATACGATAGAGCGCGTTCAGGATGTTCTTGCCTTCGTCGGTTTTGCCCATCTCGCCCATGACCCTGACCGTCTGATCGACGATGTCCGGATGCTTCTCGCGGAACTTCCGGCTAGTGGCCATCGTGTCCCCGGTGATGGGATCGGTGACGAAAAGCACGCGGATCTTCTTCGCGTCGTCGCCTTTCAGAAATTGCGTCCAAGCCCCATCGGCGCCTTCGGCGTCGTTCGCGAACGTCGCTCCCGCATCCACGGTGCCGTTCACCACGGCCAGAACCAGGGCGTCATGAGAGCCGGCGAAGACCTGTTTGCCGAAGAACTTGTCGGGGTCGATCTTCTTCTTGCTGATCAGGCTCGCCTTGGGAAAGATGTGACCAGCCGAGCTCGCCGGATCGGTCCAGGCGATATTCTTGCCTTTGAGATCCTCGATGCGGGTGAATCCTTTGTCCGCCCGCGCGATGATCGCACTGAAATAATGCGCCTTACCTTTGCGCACGCTCTTCATGAGGACCTCGGCCCCGGCGACCTGTTCCGCTTTCACGTAGCTGAACGGAGGCAAGAACGCGAAGTCCACCTGACCGCTCCTCAACGCCTCGATCAACGCGGTGTAGTCCGTCGCAATGAAGGTCTTCACCTTCTTACCGGTCTTGGCTCGATAATAATCGGCAAAGAGCTTGCCATTCGTTTCAACGACCTCGACGTTCTCCGCTGGATTGAAACCCATGACGATTTCATTTTTCTCGGTCGCGCCCTGGGCATGCGATATGCCGAGTGCGATCAAGCACAGCAAGACAGAAGTCATTCTATTCAACATGGTCTTCCCTCATCCAAGTTTTCCCGCTTCAGGTGGGTTGCCCGCAGCTGTGCAAGGGGGATGCGAAGTGCGCCGACCACGAAAACAAGAACTTAGAGAGGCGGATCAAAAAAGTTGGCTTCAGTCTGACACCAACCGAGTGGCACCAGAGAGCACGTCACAATTCATGTAACTTTTTTAGTTTCACTTTGCGTCTATCCAAAAGCGGGGTTAAGCGTGAGGAGGTGCAACCCCAAACCCAGTTGTCTTTACAAAACAAGTCGTACCGCTTGTTCTGTGCTGGACTCCTTTGTCTTTTGCTAGGGTCCGGAGCAGGAGCGGCACCTCGGCCAACCGAACTCCCTCCAGACGCCAAAAAGCTCCTGGCTACCTTTCCTGGCAGCAAGGTGACGCTCGACTTGGTGGTCGCGAGAGCGATGAAGTCTTCAGACAGCTTTGACGCAGTTCGCGCTTCCGCGATCGACATTGACGCGGCCCTTCTTCGCTCCCAGGCCCCATTGGACTGGAGGTTCAGCGGGCTCGTCGGTAGGCTTGTGAACGAGAACGAGCCTCAAAGCCCGTTTCAGCCTGCTCAGAATCTCTCCACGCAATACAGCTTGGGAGTCGCCAAGCTCTTCCAAACCGGAACGACCGCCTCTCTTCAGCTCACCCATGCCAACACGGATCTCGCTTTTCTCCAGGCGATCGATCCCCTCACCGGGCAAAACAGCTTCGCTTTCTACGAATCGGCTTTCGAAGCCCGGATCTCGCAGAATCTTTGGGCCAATGCTTTCGGGAGCGGAACCCGAAGCCTGCTTGCCGCTGGCGAGTCCCAGAAAGAAGCGGCGAAATTCGCCTTTCAAGACCAGGTTGAGCAATGGGCACTCGAGCTGATGGACATCTTCTATCAGGCGTGGCTCGCCCAGGTTCAGGCCAAGGCCGCGCTTGAGGACGTCGAAAGGCGCGAGCGCCTAGCCCGGGTCACCCAGATCAAGCTTCGCCGAGGTACGTCGGAGCAGCCTGACCGGCTTCAGGTCGATAGCGCCGTGCTGGCGTCCAAAGTCCGGCTCACTCAGGCTCGCGAGACCCTCTTGAACCGATGGAGGAGCCTCGTCATTTCACTGAAGCTCCCCGATGCCTGGCTGAAGATCGATCCGATCCTGATCCCCATCGAGCTCAATGAGCCTTCGCCCTCCCTTCTTTCAAGCTGCTCCGAGAGCCAGCGCGAGCAGAACACTCCGAGTCAACCCAGCGCAAGTCAGGCCGCCGTCCATCAGGCCAAGGCCGCAGCCAGTCTGGCTGAGCAGGCTTACTCCTCGGCGCGGCCAGATCTGGACCTGGAGCTCGCGCTTCGCTCCAACGGGATCGACAGCCTCGCGCGGGGCGATACCTTCGGTGAGACTCTGGCCGTAAACCATCCCTCCTGGGCGCTTCAGCTCAAACTTCAGTTCCCCCTGTCTTTCTCCGCCGAGAAAGCCCAAGCCCTCAGCGCCACTGCGCAACGCGAGAGAGCCGAAGCATTGGCCGCGCAAGCGCAGTCCTTCGTGAGGCTGAATTGGATCAACGCCTGCTCAGATCTCCTCCAAAGCAAAACGACGGTCGAACTCCTTCAAAAGGCGTACGAGAACCAACGCAGGAGGGAGCGCCTCGAAGAAGAACGCTTCGGGATCGGCCGAAGCACCACCTTCCAGATCATCCAGGCGGGAGACGACGCGGCATTGGCCGAAACCCAGCTCAATACGGCCCAGGTCCAGTACCGAATGGCTGCCTGGAGGGTTCAACGATTTTCGGATGGGCTGAAAGGCTATCTTGAATCGCTCATGAAAAGACAGGATCTCGTCCAATGAGAAAACTCATCGCGTTTTTCGTCCGCCAGCATCTTTTCAGCGACCTCCTCACCATCGCGATCATCGGGCTTGGCATCGCGGCGGCGTTTTTGATCCGCCGCGAGGTCTTTCCCAACGTGAACTTCGACGTGATCACGATCGTCTCGCCGTTTCCGGGGGCCTCTCCCGAGGAATCCGAAAAGCTCATCACCAACCCGATCGAGCAGGACCTGCAAGAGGTCGACGGGATCAAGCGCCTGATCTCGGTGTCGATCGAAGGCATGAGCACCATCACGATCTTTCTCGACCCCGATCAGACCACCGAGGAAAAAGCCAAGAACGACATCGAGGACGTCGTGGATCGGTTGAAGCCGGACTTCCCGACCGATGCCGAGGACCCCCTCGTCCAATCCCTCGAGTCCAAGCAATCTCCCATTATCGAGGTCTCCCTGTCTGGCAACTTGCCTCCCCTGGAATTCCGCGCGATCGCCCGTCAACTGGAAGACGAGATCGAGTCGATCAGCGGGGTTGCCCGGGTCGTCCACCGGGGCCTCAGGGATATCGAGATCCGTGTCGAAGCGAACCAAACCGCGCTGGCCCGCTACCGCATCACTTTGAATGACCTGGTGAATGCCCTGGCGGGTCAAAACGTTTCCATCCCTGGGGGCACGATCGAGGCGACCGCGAGCGATCCGAGCTCACGTGAGAAAATCGTCCGCACCGTGGGCGAGTTCAAGACCCTTGAGGATGTTCGAAAAACCGTCATCCGGGCCAATGAGCTGGGACAGCCGGTACGGGTCGGAGACGTCGCCAAGATCTTTTACGATCTCGAGCGGGCCTCGATCCTGAACAAGACCAACGGTCTGCCATCCCTGAATCTCACCGTCCTGAAAAAGGAAAAAGCGGACGCCATCACCCTGGTAGACAATATCAAAAAGCGAATGGAGGAGCTCAGATCGCAAATCGACTCTCGCGTCCAGATCACCTACATCAATGATTTCTCTGAGTTCATCCGCAACCGCCTGGGGGTATTGACGGGAAACCTCCTGATCGGCCTCTGCTTCGTGTTTCTCATCCTACCCCTGCTGATCCCACTCAGGTTCACGTTGCTCATCGGCTTGGGGGTTCCGTTCGCATTTCTGGGCACCCTGCTCCTCATGTACAATATAGGATCCAGCATCAATTTGATCTCCATGATCGGCCTGATCATCGTCACCGGGATCCTCATCGATGATTCGATCGTCGTGACCGAGAACGCGGTCCGATTGGTATCGGAAGGGAAGAACCCGGCGGATGCCGCGATCGAAGGCACCTCGCGCGTCATTGCCCCCGTCGCCGCGTCCGTGATGACCACTGTTTTCGCGTTCCTACCCATGGCGTTCATGAGCGGGATCTTCGGGAAGTTCATCCGGGAGATCCCGATCGGGGTCATCTCGGCTTTGAGCATCAGCCTTTTCGAGGCGATTTTCATCCTCCCCTCCCACATGGCGAATTGGATCAAGGCCGAACAGATCCGCGAAGCCGCGGCTGAGCTTGAGGGCAAACTCGGGCAGCGTAACCAAAAATCGAGAGGGTTCATCCGGCGCTCACTCCATACGACCCGTACGTTTTGGGATCTGAAAGTCACGCCGACGTATGTGAAGCTTTTGAGCCGCTTTCTGGCGAATCGCTACAAGGTCGCTTTCGGAATCCTCGCGCTTTTCATAGGCTCGATCACCCTGGCCGCGAAAGGCATGAAATTCGTTCTCTTCCCTCCTGAAGGGATCGAGATTTTCTTCATCCAGACCGAAGCTCCAACGGGCACCAGCCTCGAGCAGCATGAGAAGATGCTTCACCCCTTGGAGCAGATCGTGGCCAAACTCGACAAGACCGAACTGGATAACTACACGACGGCGGTCGGCATCATCCAACAGGACCCTCATGATCCGAACACCGTTCGCGGAAGCGAGTACGCGCAGATCGCGGTTTTCCTCACTCCCGAGCTCGAGCGAGAACGGACCGCGGCCGAGATTATCGCCCAGGTCAGAGCGGAGATCGGCCAGCCCGAAGGCTTCAAGAAGATCACCATCGCGCGCGTCAATCCGGGACCGCCCCAGGGCAAACCGGTCAGCCTGGGCGTCCGCGGCAAAGAATACGAGGCATTGCTCCCTGCCGTCGCCAAGCTCAAGGAGATCCTCGGCCAAATCGACGGGGTGACTGATATTTCCGACTCGTACGTGCTCGGCAAAGAAGAGCTGCGCGTCCATGTGGACGCCGCTCAGGCTTCGGCCGCGGGCCTTTCGGCAGCCATGATCGGGACCAGCGTGCGCGCCGCCTACGAGGGATTAGTCGCCACGACCGTACGCGAGCTCAGCGAAGAGATCGATGTCAGGGTCTCGCTGCCCAAATCCGAGCGCAGAACGGCCCAATCCCTGGATGAGCTCCTGATCCCCAACCCCATGGGCAATCTCGTGCCGCTGAGCGAGGTGGCCAAGGTTTCCAGCACCCAGGGCCTTGCGGTCTATGAACACGAGGACAACCAGCGGCAGATCAAGGTCACCGCTGACGTGGATACCGACAAGACCACCGCCATCGACGTCAATAACAGGATCCGTGAGCTTCTGCCCGAGCTGAAAAAAGAGTTTCCGGCCATCTCCATCGACTTCGGCGGCGAGGACGAGGACACTCAGGAGAGTCTGGCTTCCCTGGGAAGAGCGTTCGTGGTGGCGATCCTGGGCATCTTCCTGATGCTGGTCTTGACCTTCAGGAGCCTGCTTCAGCCGCTCATCGTCCTGCTCACCGTTCCGCTTGGCATCATTGCCGTCATCTGGGCCTTTTTCCTGCACGGCATGCCGCTTAGCTTCATGGGCATGTTGGGCATCGTCGCCCTGGCGGGCGTGATCGTGAACAACGCAATCGTCTTCATCGACTTCGTCAACGAAGCCCGGCAGCAAGGCCTCGATCGCTTCGAAAGCATCCTCGAAGCCGCCCGAGTCCGCATTCGGCCGATCTTCCTCACCACGATCACCACGGTCGCAGGTCTTCTGCCCACGGCTTATGGCATCGGAGGTCTGGACAAGTTCGTCGTGCCGATCGCCATGGCATTGGGCTGGGGTATGCTCTTCGGATCCTTCCTGACGGCGTTCGTGTTTCCGTCCGCCTTGGCGATCCTCGATGAC
>CAYNDM010000060.1:0-12084 GCA_964395265.1 uncultured Bacteriovoracaceae bacterium | reverse complement strand
TTTCGGGAGCCATCAAAAAACTCCCTCTTGACCCAGCTCTGGAGTCTGGTTAGAAGAGGATCTCTTTATTATGGCATGCGGGTGTAGCTCAGTTGGCTAGAGCGCGACCTTGCCAAGGTCGAGGCCGTGGGTTCGAGTCCCATCACCCGCTCCATTCTACTATTCAGCGCTGATCTCAAATCCAAATCTGACCAAGTGATGGCCTCTGGTCCCGTGATGGGACTCGAAGCGAAGGAGCGACCGCGCCAGACCGGTCAAAGCCAGTCTTTCTTCGAGAACCAGAGAATCATCACCAGGGGCAAGACCGCCACCAGCGCCACGCAGAATGTGAAAAGCACGGAGTTATCCCAGGGGATGCGCGTGAAGTTCATGCCGAAGAACCCTGTGATGAACGTGAGTGGCAGGAAGATCACCGAAAAGACAGTCAAGCGCCTCATCGTCTCATTGGTGCGGTGGGCAGCCACGGCAAGATAGGCGTCGCGAATGGACCACATATTCTCTCGAAGGCCCTCGACCGAGCGGATCACCCTGAGAAGATGGTCGTTCACGTCGCGAAAGTACACTAGGGCTCTTTCCGAAAACGCCGGATACTCGCCGCTCAGGAGCTCGCGAAACACCTCCCGCTGCGGAAGGAGGATATTCCTGGCCTGGTTGAGCTGATGCTGGATCACGTGGATGCTTTCGATCTGGGTCCTGCTGCTTTCCTCAAGCACCTGCTCGTCAAGCGTCTCGATCGCTTCGGTGATCGGGCGCAGCGCGATCGGATTGGCGTCCATTACCCCATCGAGGATCCGATGAAGCAGAAACTCCGGCTGAGGAGAAAGGGCGGCGCGGTCCCTCTGAATCTTGTTCCTCAGGGCCTTGATGGGCTCTTCGGGGGTCTCATGCACGGTCACCACCCACGGGTTCGTCAAAAAGCAGTGAAGCTCATAGATCCTCAGGCAGTCTGGAGTCACGGGAGCGAGCCCGTGAACCACCAGAAAGAGGTGCTCGGTATACTCCTCGATCTTCGGCAATTGCTCGAAGTGCGCGCAGTCCTCGATCGCCAAGGGATGAAACCGGAAACGCCTGCCCAACCAGGCCAGCTCCTCCGAAGACGCTCCTTCGAGATCCAGCCAGGCGCTCGTGCACTCGCTCAGAAGCGAGTCCCCCGGGAGCTCTTCGGGCCACGAGTCCAAAGGCACCGGGTCCCCCGGTGACCACGTCGCGCTCACGAACCGGCCGTCTCGGGTATGGGCGAAGAGTTGGATCATGCGAGCAGTGTAACCTCGCGCTTCGACGGTTGCTAGCACGTCATGAGAGGCTTACACTCTGAGACATGAAGTTTTCATTCCTGCCCTGGATGGGCTCGATCATTCTCGCACTTGAAGCTCTCACCCCTGGCATCGCCCTGGCCCGCGGCTCCGATCAGCTGGTCAGCACCGGGGCGGGAATCGCCTCGCCTGGGGGGACCGCCGAGCATGGAGAAAACCCATCCGGCCTCGTTTACCGCCAGGGCCTTGGCCTCGAAGCGGGAGTCTACTCTCGAAATCGCGCTTTCGACCCCATCGGGCTCTCAGGGCACGTCTATCTGGGCGGCAGCTCGATTGGCGGACGACTCGGCGTCGATTACGCGTCTCCCGATGCGCGCTTCGATCTAGGGCTCGGGGCCCTGATTCAGACGCTCAACCTCGCGGCAGGGGTTTCGGCCACCTTTCAGGACGTGCCCTTCGGATCCGGATTGGATCTTGACCTGGGCTTCATCTGGAATCCTCGAGGAAGGTTTCGGGTGGGTGGAACGATCATGAGCGTGTCTTCAGGCATCGGTGGCTTTGGAGCGGGGATCTCCGCCCAACTCAGCGACTCCGCGCGATTTGTCCTCGACGCGGGCGTCAACGGCCAAGGCCAGGGTTTGACAACGCTTCCCGCCCTTGGAATCCATTTTGATCAGTTGCAATTGTCGCTAGGCTACGGCATTGACGTAGATCAAGGCTCACATGGCGTATTGCCCACCGGCGGCATCCTGGGGCTAGGCTTCGCCCTAGGCTCGGGGGTGAACCTCGAGGCCTATTACAATCACTTGGCCGAGTATTCCGCCAAGCTGAACTTCCGCCTGTAAGACTGCCGCAACGAGGAGATCCAACGTTGAATGACCGACAATCCCGCGTCGAAAGATTGAAGCAAGCTCTCAGCGAACGGGTTTTGGTGATCGACGGGGCCATGGGCACGGCCATTCAGGATCGCAATCTCGCCGCTCAAGACTTTGGAGGCCACGAGCACGAAGGCTGCAACGAGAGCCTAGTTCTCACCCGTCCTGAGCTGATCGAGGAGATCCACGAAGAGTACCTGCTCGCGGGCTGCGACATCGTGGAGACCAACACGTTCGGCGCGACCCCTTTGGTCCTGGACGAATTCGGCCTGAGCTCCAAAGCTCACGAGATCAATCTCCAGGCGGCTCGCTTGGCCCGCAAAGCGGCGGAGAAACATTCCACCGCCACGCAGCCGCGATTCGTCGCCGGATCGATCGGTCCCACCACCAAGGCGATCTCGGTCACGGGGGGCGTCAGCTTCGAGGCGCTTCAAGAAACCTTTTACGTTCAAGCCAAAGGACTCTGGGAGGGAGGCGTCGACTACTTTTTGCTCGAGACGTGCCAGGATACTCGAAACATCAAGGCCGCGTTCCTGGCGATCGACCGGCTCTTCGGTGAAACGGGCGAGAAGATCCCCGTAGCGGTTTCGGGGACCATCGAGCCCATGGGCACCATGCTCGCGGGGCAGTCGATCGAAGCGCTCTACGCGTCGCTCGCCCATCGCGACTTGCTATACATCGGGTTGAACTGCGCCACCGGGCCGGAGTTCATGACCGACCACATTCGCTCGCTCGCGCAGCTGAGCCACTTCCGCGTCGCATGTGTTCCAAACGCCGGTCTTCCAGATGAGAATGGACATTATCTCGAGACTCCGGAGATGCTCGCCAACGTAGTCTCCCGGTTCGCGGAATATCACTGGGTCAATGTGGTCGGAGGCTGTTGCGGCACGCACGCCGGCCACATCAAAGCTCTCGTGGAACTCGCGCGCAAGAGTGCGCCTCGGCCCATTCCCGAGCCTTCTCGATCGCTGCTTTCGGGAGTCGACTACCTCGAGATCACCGACGAAATGCGCCCCGTGATCGTGGGCGAGCGCACGAACGTCATCGGCAGCAAAAAATTCAAAACGCTGATCTGCGAGGAAAAGTTCGAAGAGGCTTCAGAGATCGCCCGAGCGCAGGTCAAGAACGGGGCGCAGATCATCGATGTCTGCCTGGCGAACCCGGATCGCGACGAGTATTCAGATATGGCCCGCTTCATGGAAGTCGCGATCAAGAAGGTACGGGTCCCCTTCATGATCGACTCGACCGACGAGCGGGTGATCGAGCTCGCCCTTTCTTATTGCCAGGGCAAAGCCATCATCAATTCGATCAATATGGAAGACGGCGAGGACCGCTTCGAAAAAGTGCTCCCCCTGGTGAAGCGATTCGGAGCGGCGGTCGTGGTCGGAACCATCGACGACGACCCTACGCAAGGCATGGGCGTGACTCGTGAGCGGAAGCTCGCTATCGCGGAGCGCTCCCATGCGCTCTTGACTCAAAAATACGGGATCCGCGAAGAGGACATCTACTGGGACCCGCTGGTTTTCCCCTGTGCCACCGGTGATGCGCAGTACGTGGGCTCAGCGGTCGAGACGATCGAAGGCCTCCGGCTTATCAAGGCCCGGTTCCCCAAGTGCAAGACGGTTTTGGGGATCAGCAATGTCAGCTTCGGCCTGCCGGCCGCGGGACGTGAAGTCCTGAACTCGGTATTTCTCTACCACTGCGTGCAGGCCGGCTTGGACCTCGCGATCGTCAACTCAGAGAAGCTGGTTCGCTACGCCAGCATTTCTGAAGAGGAACGAAAACTTTCGGAGGACCTGCTCTACAATCGAGGCGAAGACCCGGTTGCGGCGTTCGCCGCTCATTTCCGCGAGCGAAAGGCATCGTCCCTGCCGAAGCAGGAGCTTCCGCTCATGGAGCGACTCCCGAGGTACATCATCGAAGGATCCAAGGACGGGCTCCACGCCGACCTCGATGAGGCACTGAAAGAGATGGCTCCACTCGACCTGATCAACGGCCCGTTGATGAAGGGCATGGACGAGGTCGGGAGACTGTTCAACGACAACAAGCTGATCGTGGCTGAAGTGCTTCAGTCGGCGGAGGCTATGAAAGCCGCCGTGGCTCATCTTGAACCGCATATGGAGAAGTCCGAGACGTCCTCGCGCGGCAAGATCCTGCTTGCCACCGTGAAAGGCGACGTCCACGACATCGGCAAGAACCTGGTCGAGATCATTCTCGCCAATAACGGATTTCATGTCGTCAACCTGGGCATCAAGGTCCCGCCCGAGCAGCTGATACAAGCGGTGCGCGAGCATCAGCCCGACGTCGTGGGTCTTTCGGGCCTGCTCGTCAAGTCGGCCCAGCAGATGGTCGTGACTGCGGATGATTTCGCGCGCGCCGGCATCTCCACCCCGGTCCTGGTCGGTGGGGCCGCGCTCTCCGAAGGCTTCGTGGACCGTCATATCGCCCGAGCGTACGTCACCGGCACCGTAGCGTATGCTTCTGACGCCATGAGCGGCCTTGAGCTCGCTAAAGCGATCGTCGACCCTACCCGATTCGATCAGCTGAAGAAAGCGCTGGATGAGCGCCGCTCCCAGGCATCGAGCGTGAGCTTCGGCCCACGAGGGCCCGCGCCTGAGGAATCGCAGACGCGTTGCTCCCAGATCGAGATCCCTAGCGAGCTCCCCTCCCCTCCTGATTTCGAACGATATGTCCTGCGCAACACGCCGATCGATCAGATCTGGCGCTACGTGAATCCTCTGATGCTCTACGGCCGCCATCTCGGGATCAAAGGAGGAGTCGTCCGGAAACTGGAGAGCATGGGACAAAACCCCAAGCTCCGCGCCGAGATCGAAGCGACGGAGCCCAAGGCCCATAAAATCTGGCAAGTCGTTCAAGAAGTGAAGGACGAATACCGAGGCACGGAGATCCTCCATCCCTCCGCGGTTTATCGCTACTTCCAGGCACGCTCCCGCGGTAATTCGCTCGTGCTCGAACTGGAAGGAAGGAATGTCGCGTGCTTCGACTTCCCGAGACAACGCAAGGCGGATGGCTTGTGTCTCTCGGATTACGTGGTTCCTGAATCCGATGGACGCGCGGACTCGATCGCTCTTTTCGTAGTTTCTGTCGGCAAGGGAGTTCGCGAGCTCTCCGAGCAGCTGAAGAACCGCGGCGACTACCTCAAGTCGCATATCCTTCAGGCCTTGGCACTCGAGTCAGCCGAGGCCTACGCCGAGCTCCTTCATGCGCAGCTCCGAAAGGCATGGGGCTTTCCGGATTCCCCTGAGATGCCCATGATGGAGCGTTTCCAAGCCAAGTACCGAGGAAAGCGCTACTCATTCGGCTATCCTGCATGCCCCAAACTCGACGATCAGGGCATTCTCTTCGATCTCCTGCGCCCCTCGGACATCGGAGTGCAGTTAACCGACGGCTTCATGATGGATCCCGAGGCCAGCGTCTCGGCCATCGTCTTTCACCATCCTCAAGCCACTTATTTCTCAGTGGGCTCGCGCGGGACTGCGGACGATGACAATCGCCAGTGAGTTTGCCTTCCCAACCACGGGCATCGGAAGCCTTCCGCTTCACAATATCGATGCTGCTCTGGGTTTTTCGTTTCGCATGGACATCCCGTTCCTCCCGCAGATTCCCGTGCGCAATCCCTGGGAGTTCATGATCGCCCATGCGCTCGAGGGGCTTCCAGGCCTGGAAGTCTCGCGCGACGGATCCGGCGCGCTCAATATCAGCGTCTGGAGCGGCCGAACAAAGGCCTTGCAAGAGCGGCTCGACGAGGCGTTCGGATCCATGAGCCGACCGGATGCTTTCGAGGCGTTCGAGCCGAGCCCGGCGACCTCCAGCAGCTGGCAACCTTTTTTGTGGGAGCTCCAGAACAGGGAGAAGAAACTCGCCAAAGTGCAGATCGCGGGCCCTCTAACCTCCCAGTGGGCGCTTCGGACCCGTGAGGGCACTCCAGCCGAAGAGCACCCGGGCGTGGCCACACAAATCTACCGCCTGGTGCTCGCCCGAGCGCTCGGGATGGCGAGAAGACTCCAATCCGACGGAGTTCAGCCCATTCTTTATCTGGACGAGCCCGCGCTCTACGGGATCAACTTGGGCAACCCCAGGCACCTGCTGGGCTTGCAGGAGCTTCGTATCGTCGTTCAAACGCTCCGCAAAGGCGGCGTCCAGGTGGGCGTGCACTGCTGCAGCGACACGGACTGGGGCTCCCTGTTCTCGCTCGGGTGCGACATTGTCTCGGTGGATACCCGGCTTTCTCTCAAAAAGATTCTTTCCCTACACCGCGGACCCCTTTCGGAGTTTCTCCAGGCAGGCGGGCATCTTTCCCTGGGCCTAGTTCCCACCTCCGAGAACGAAGGCACGCTGCGCTCCATTCGCGGCTCCGAACTGGCCGCATCCCTTCATCAAACGCTTCTTAATGCCTTCGACAATGACCCCCAGAAAGCGCGGACGATCCTGAAAAACGCCCTCCTGACCCCGGCGTGCGGCCTCGCGCTTCTAGGAGCCTCGAGCGCCGAGCTTGTGCTTGATCTCTTACATGAGGCCCAGGAAGAGTTGAGGACCCGATTTCAATGAAGCGTCCCGGCACCTGGCTCATCATCCTAAGCTTGCTCTTAGGAACACTGCTGCGACTGGCGTGGCCTCTCGATATGGAATACAAGCTCGACGAGCAGTATATGTTCGAGCGGGTGGTGAATGCGGGCGTCAGCGAAGAGTGGCCCACATTGGGCATGCCCTCCGGCGTCCATATTCGAAACCCCGGGATGAGCCTCTGGATCTTCATCGCGCTGGGAAAACTCTTTGGGATCTCGACCCCGGTAGGCTTGAATCACGTGGTCATGGGACTCCACATCCGAGCTCTCCTTTTCGTCTTGGGATTCGCCTACCGAGTGGTCGACGAGAAAGAGCGCCCCCTTTGGCTCTGGGGGCTGGTCATCACCGCGCTTAACCCGATCGCGGTCATGTATCATCGAAAAATCTGGGCGCAATCCGTGCTGCCATTCTTCTGCATGCTCTTTCTCCTGGCTTGGTGGCATCGCCACCGAAGATGGGGAGGATTTCTCTGGGGGCTCGTAGGAGCCTGCCTTGGCCAGATCCACATGAGCGGCTTCTTCTTCGCCTTCGGCTTCTTTCTTTGGGCGATCCTTTTTGACCGCGCCCGTCCCCGCTGGGACAGCTGGATACTCGGCTCGGCTCTGGGATCGATCGGGTTGCTCCCCTGGATTCAATACATCCTGAACCACCGCTCTTCCAATCCCGCGGTTTTTGGCTGGGAAGAAGCGATTCAGCTTCGCTACTATGTTTTTTGGCTGACCGATCCCCTAGGGCTCCACCTGGGGAACAACGTAGGCGTGCTTCGCGGCCCGTCTACGTTGGATCAATTGGGAGACTTTCTTCGATACCCCTTGCTGTGGGGGTCTCCCACCTATCTGGTCGGAGCCGCTCATCTCGTGCTGGCGGTCTTGGGAGCTTATCTGCTGGTCTGTGGAAGCACTTGGCTTTGGAAGAACCGCGGCGAATGGAAGGCGCTGCTCATCGGCCGGGGCTCTGAGACTCTTTTTGCCCAGAACGCGACGCTCCTGGGGTATGGGCTGATCATCACGTTGGCGACCGTCAACGTCAGGCGCTACTACATGATCATCACCTTCCCATTCGAGTTTCTCTTTTTGGCCCGATTGGCAGCAAGCTCAAGTCTCCTTGGATGGCTGGATGGGAGAAAACTCCTCGTATCTGCGGTCGCGGCCCAGGCCCTGACTGCCTCAGCCTTTTTGCTGTATATTCACCAAAACGACGGCGCACCCTTAGGGGATTACGGCACTGTGTTTCGGAAACAGGAGGCTTACCAGCGCTTTGCGCCGCTTCTGCAACCCGATTCTCCGACCGAGTTGCTTCGACAAGATTCACCAGAATCTGGCGGCGAGCCTTGACCTGCGCTATGGTTGAGCCATGAGCACTTCCCGCCTGAATCCCAAGCTCTTTGCGGAACTCGAAGCACGCGGAATCGTCAAACAGGTCACCGATCCAGAACTCGGGAAGACCCTGAGCAGCGAGGCTCTGACGCTTTACTGCGGTTTCGACCCCACGTCGGACAGCTTGCACATCGGCAGCCTTCTCCCGCTCCTCACGCTGCGCCGGTTTCAGCAGGCGGGCCATCGGGTGATCGCGCTCGTGGGTGGCGCGACCGGAATGATCGGCGACCCCAGTTTCAAAACGCAGGAACGCAAGCTTCTGGATCCCGCGACTCTGGCGAAGAACCAAGCCGGCATCACCCAGGTGATTTCACGCTTCCTGGAGCTCGCTGGCCCGAATCCGGCGAAAATTACCAATAACTATGCCTGGTTCAGGGAACTGGGATACATCGAGTTCCTTCGTGACGTAGGCAAGCACTTCACCATCAATCATATGATGGCCAAGGAATCCGTGCGTGCCCGCCTCGAGGATCGCGAACACGGGATCTCTTACACCGAGTTCTCCTACATGCTCCTGCAGGCCTATGACTTCTACATCCTCAATCGGGAGGATGGCTGCCGACTCCAGATCGGTGGTTCTGACCAGTGGGGCAATATCACGGCGGGCATTGAGCTGATCAGGAAGATGGGAGGAGCAGAGAAGCCCGTCTACGGGATGACCCACCCGCTCGTCACCAAGGCCGACGGCACCAAATTCGGGAAAACGGAATCGGGCGCCATCTGGCTGGATGCGAAGCGGACCTCACCTTACGAGTTCTACCAGTACTTGATTCAAACCTCGGACGCCGATGTGATCACCTATTTGAACTACTTCAGCTTCCTGCCTCTCGAGGAAATCCGACGGCTGGCCGAGGCAACGCGAGTGGAGCCTGAGAAGCGGGAGGCGCAGAAAGCGCTGGCCCGTCACCTGACCGAACTGGTTCACGGCGCCGAAGAACTCGCCAAGGTCGAGAAGGCCGCCCAGGCTCTTTTTGGAACCGAGATCCGCGAGCTCGACGCCAAGACCCTGCGCGACGCCCTCTCGAACGCGCCAAGTTCCAAGAAATCGCGAGGGGAGATCGCGCGAGGCCTCCCCCTGGTCGACCTGCTCGCCGAAACGGGGCTTTGCAACTCCAAGGGCGCCGCCCGCAAGGAGATCAGCTCAGGGGGCATCTACGTCAACAATGAGCGAGTCACCGACCCCGCGGCTCAAATCGGGATCAAAGACCTGATCGCCGAAGAAAGCTGCCTGGTGCTTCGCCGAGGCAAGAAGACCTATCATTTGGTCTCGGTCGATTAAGCCGAGTTTTGGTCGTCTAAGTCGCGCTCGAAAGCGATGCTGCGGCTCCCGCTTTCGCATCCTCCATCAGCGGCGTCCACCATCGTGATCCTCTCTCATGGGGCTTCTTCCCGAGGAGGACCTGTCCCAGGAGAGCCGCCATCGCGACCGGGCGCTCGAGCTGAGGGCTATGTCCCGTGTTTCGAAGCAGGACGCCATCCGCCCTCTCGGGCCCGAGTCGACTCATCCACTCCTTCGCCCACGCCGTCGGACAAAGACGGTCATCGTCTCCCCAGATGACCCATACCTTCGATTGCACCTTGGCCAGATGCTCAGTCAGCTCATGGTCTTCGCGTACCGACAGCAGGAACTGTCGCGTGTCTTCACGCTCGAAGAACCGCGCGAACTCCTGGGCCGTCCACTTGAACCAGGCGGGCTCCTTGACCCAAAGGTATTTGCTGAACCTGCCAAAGCCATGCTGAGTGGCTTCCTCGAAGATCGCTCGGAACGCTTCGCGATCCGTAGTCCCCTGAAACACTCCCGAGGGCGCGACGACCACCAGCTTCTCCGGTCCCGCATAGCGCGACCTCTGAGCGCGAGGGCGCCTTTTCAGAGCGCAATCCACAGCGTAGTGCGCGGCCAGCCACCCACCCAGAGAATGACCGAGAATCACCTGGGGCTTGAGTGAATCCAAGGCATCGCCGCTCGCCAGCAGCAAGGCATCCATCGAGGGGACGCAGCTCTCAGAGGACAAAAACCCATGATACCCGGGGAAATCCATCAGAACGAGCTCATCACAGACCATTGGCAGAAGAGGACGCAGTAGTAGTAGAACCGGAAGCCACGAAAGCGGGGTATCGCCGAATCCCGGGATCAATACCAAGGTTCTCTTCGCTTCTCTCGGCTTCTTGGATCGAAGTCGGATCCGCCACAGCCCAAGCCCCACCTCGCCTGTCCTGCGGACTTCCCAATGGTAGCCAGCCTTCTCGAACAGGGTTCGCACCGCCGAGTGCATGAATTTCGAGGGCCCAATCGAACGAAAATTCGCCATGGGATAGACCTAACTGTCTTGTCTCAATGAAGCAAGAGGCCCTTCTTCTGGCGCTTCAGCTTGCGATTGAGCCTCGAAATCTCGAGCTCAAGGCGATTCGCAAGCATCTCCGCGCGCTGAATGGGATGCGTGCAATTCAGGTACTCCTGCTTGGCCCTGGCATCTTCGATGAAGTGAAAGACGAAGAAATCCGTCAACTCCCCGAACTCTTTGAAGCTGTCGAAGTGCAGGGTCAGTTCATCAGGAACCGCGGGGTTCAGAAAAGCCCAGGTCTTGATCAGCCCGAGATACTCTTCAAAGCCCTTTTTGCTCAGAGGAGTGCGCTCCTCTTCGATCTGAAGGCTCTGCGCCTCCATGATCAAGTAAGGCCGCTGCTGGACGACCGAAAGAAGCTTCACCCGCTGGGTGCCATAAAGCAAAACCTCGGCGCCTCCGCCAGGATGACGCCGAGCCTCCTGGATCTCGCCCGCCCCGCAGATCGTGCTCAGCTTCAGCTCATCGCCGCGAGCCGCAGTAACCAACGAGACGGCAAGCGGCCACTCGCGAGCTCTCACCTCTTCGAGCATCCGCCAGAATCGCTCCTCGAAAATCTGAAGCGGGAGCGTCGTGCCCGGAAAAAGCACCGCATCAAGCAGAGGAAAGACAGCTAAGTCGAATTTATTTCCAGGAATGGTCATGTCCCGCTCTACCCAAGTCTGTGATATGCACCAAACATGCTGGAAAACCGCCTGAGTTCTCTGTCGCGAATCGGCTGGCTACTCGCAAACCTCGGGTTCGGCCTGCTGCCCAGCCTGCTATTCTTCGCTTGGGTCGAGAGAAACGCCTCTCTTCCTTGGCTCCCAATCGAGCTCGGCTGGCCATGGTTCGTCATGACAGAGGAAAGCCCCTGGCTTCGTGCGACTTGGAACTTCGGATTGGTGTTGGCGTTCGGCGGCATTCACTCCGTCTTGGCGCAACCCGCGGCCCATCGCGTCCTGGAGCGGCTGATCCCTCTTCAAGCGGTACGAAGCTTCTACTTGGCGGCCACCGGCATCAGCCTCCTTCTGCTCATGGGTTTTTGGCAGCACACGGGCCTCATTCTCTGGATCGTTCCCATGGGATTTCTCCCCCTGCAAATCACCTCAGTCGTTTTGTTCTGGGCCCTTCTGCTTCTCGCTGGTAAGCAGGTCGCCCGACACGATCCGCTCGAGTTCGTGGGTATTCGGCAGCTTTACCGATCCGCTTCTGAGCTCAAAGCCCCTCGGCCCGCGACCCAGCTGATCACTTCGGGGATTTACTCCCAAGTCCGCCATCCGATTTACAGCTTCACGCTCCTGGCTGTCCTGCTGACTCCCTTCATGACATTGGATCGCATGGCCCTCCTTGTGGCCATGGTGACTTACCTCGTTCCGGCCATCCGCCTTGAGGAGAGAAAGCTCATCGGCATCTTCGGCGATCGCTACCTCGAGTACCGCAAAAGGGTCCCAGCGATCTTCCCTCGATTTGCAAAATCAGGTTGTCACTCATAAGAAAAGCTGAGAATTTGCTTAGATCCTATGGTGAATCCTCTTCGCTTTCGTGCTGACCAGAAACTGACCGACGTCCTCAGCCGCGGGCAATTCACCTATTCAGCGGAGGTCATCCCTCCGCGAAACGGAGCAGAGCAATCCAAAGTCCTGAACCAGATCCAAAAGCTCACCGAGGC